>DASUWY010000079.1 GCA_036378175.1 Thermoleophilaceae bacterium | reverse complement strand
GCTGCAGCACGTATACGACACGATCGACTCGTTCCAGCCGATTGGCCGTCCGGGCCGCCCTGAGGAGATCGCCAACGTGGCGCTCTTCCTCGCCTCCGACGAGTCTTCCTTCATGACGGGTTCGATCGTGTCGGCGGACGGAGGTATGACGGCGCAATGAACTTGGACGAGCTGCGCAGCGCGGTACAGCACGAGTCGATCGACACCGTCGCGCTCGCGATTCCCGACATGCAAGGACGCCTCGTGGGCAAGCGGCTCACGGCCACGCACTTCCTCGACGAGGTGCTGCCGCACGGTGCCGAGGGCTGCAACTACCTGCTGGCCACCAACGTCGAGATGATGCCGGTGCCTGGCTACGCCATGTCCTCATGGGACCTCGGCTATGGCGACTTCATGATGATTCCGGACATCCGCACGCTGCGGCGGCTGCCGTGGCTCGAGGCCACCGCGCTGTGCATCGCCGACGTGCAATGGGAGAACGGCGACCCGGTTGCCGCGTCACCGCGCGGCATCCTGCAGCGTCAACTCGACCGGCTGGCCGAGCGCGGCTGGACCGCAAACGTCGGCACCGAGCTCGAGTTCCTGATCTTCAACCACACCTACGAGGACGCGTGGCAGCGCGGCTACCGCGACCTCACGCCGTCCAATCTCTACAACACGGACTACTCGCTGGCCGGCACGGCGCGGATCGAGGAGTTCATTCGCAAGATCCGCAACTCGATGGTCGGCGCGGGCATGCGCGTGGAGAACTCGAAGGGGGAGTGCAACCTCGGCCAGCACGAGATCAACTTCCGCTACACGGACGCGCTCTCGATGGCGGACAACCACGTCATTTACAAGAACGGCGTGAAGGAGATCGCCTCCATCGAGGGCGTCTCGATCAGCTTCATGGCCAAGTGGGACGAGCGCGAGGGCAACTCGTGCCACATCCACCTGTCACTCGCGAACGAGGACGGCTCGAACGTGTTTGCCGCCAACGACTCGACGTTCAAGAGCTTTCTCGCCGGCCAGCTCGACTGCCTGCGCGAGCTCTGCCTCCTGTACGCGCCGAACGTGAACTCCTACAAGCGCGTCGTGCCCGGCGCGTTCGCGCCCACGGCAGTGGCGTGGGGGCGCGACAACCGCACCTGTGCACTGCGAGTGGTCGGGCACGGGCAGGCGCTGCGGCTCGAGAACCGGCTGCCGGGCGGCGACGTGAACCCTTACATGGCCATCGCCGCGATGATCGCCTCAGGCCTGCACGGGATCGACCGCGGCCTCGACCTCGAGCCGGCGTTCGACGGCAACGCCTACGAGTCGGAGAAGGCGCGCGTGCCCACCACGCTGCGCGACGCCCAGGAGCTCTTCGCGCAGAGCGGCGTGGCGCGCGAGGCGTTCGGGGAGGAAGTGGTGTCGCACTACGTGCACGCCGCGGAGGTGGAGCTGGAGGAGTTCGACGCCGCGGTTACGGATTGGGAGAAGTACCGGGGCTTCGAAAGGCTCTAGGAGCCGGGGGCTATCAGGCGGATGTGGCGGCGAGCCACCATCACGAACGCCATCTGCTCAACGACATCCGGCGAATCGAGTGACGTGAGCTTCGCGTCCTGAAGCGAGAAGAACTCGCGGTCGCGCTGGTTCACGTAGTCGGACAGGCGGCTGCGGTAGCCCTCCGCCGGAAGGGTGAGCTGCCCCTCGATCCGCCAGCGGTCGGTCTCGAGGATTATCTGTTCGAGGCGGAGGTCCAAGGGCGGGCATGCTATCCGGGCAGGACGGGTACCCGCGTGCTCGGTGGACAAGTTGACGAGAGGAGTGTCATGCCTCCGCGTGGCGTAAAGAAGGGCACCAAGCGCGCCCGGCAGTACGAGCACATCAAGCAGAGCGAGAAGGACCAGGGGGCGTCCGAGTCGCGCGCCGAGGAGATCGCCGCGCGCACGGTGAACAAGGAGCGCGCGCGTTCCGGCGAGTCGCGCACGCGGTCGAGGACCTCGACGCAGGACATGTCGTCCAGCCGCCGCGGGGGCCAGCGCTCCGGCACGAACCGCGCCAAGGGCCGCACGCGCGATCAGCTCTACAACGAGGCGAAGAAGCTGAACATCGAGGGTCGCTCGAGCATGAACAAGGCGCAGCTCGAGCGGGCGGTGGACCGCAAGAAGAGCTGAACCGACCGGATTTTTGGGGCCAGGAGCCCCAAAACTCCGGTTCGTTAGGTGCCGCGGAGGGCGTCGAGGTCGGCCGGCGTGTCCACGTCGGCCGGCTCGCAGAGGTGGCTCACCTCGATGCGCCGCACGCCGGAGGCCTCCAGCAGCTCCCGCGCGCCGCTGTCGCCGCGCAGGTTCAGCGCCTCCTTCACCAGCTGCCGTTGCAGCGCGACGGGGTGCCCCGGCTGCCCGTCGTAGACGGCGCGTAGAGGGCGAGTGCCGTCGAAGTGAGCGAGCACCGCTTCGATCGCCGCCGGCGTGATGCCCGGCTGGTCGCCCAGCAGGATCATCGCGCCGTCCACGTCGTCAAGCGCTAGAAGCCCGGCGCGCAGCGAGGCCGCCTGCCCCTCCGCCCAGTCGTGAGCCACGACCACCTCGGCGCCGTGAAGGTCCACCCGAGAGCGCACCTCGTCAGCGCGCGCCCCAAGGACGAGCACGACGCGCTCGAGCGCGGGCACGGCAGCCGCGGCAATGAGCACGTGCTCGAGCAGCGGGCGCCCGTCGAGCTCCGCGAGCTGCTTGGCACCACCGAAGCGCGATCCCTCGCCCGCGGCGAGCACCACCGCGCCGATCACGACATCTCGCCCTCGAGCAGGTCCGCGAGCTCCTCGAGCGAGGCGATCGAGTTCCCGGCCAGGAAGTGGTCCACGTAGGGGAGCGCCGCCTGCATCCCGCGGGTGAGCGGCTCGTAGCCCTCGTGCGCCTTGAGCGGGTTGAGCCACACGAGCCGGTGCGCGCAGCGGCTGAGGCGCGCCATCTCATCGGCAAGCTGCTGCGGCTCGCCACGGTCCCACCCGTCGGAGAGGATCACCACCACCGCGCCGCGGCCGATGCGGCGGCCGTGCTCGCGGTTGAGCGTGGCGAGCGCCTCGCCGATGCGCGTGCCTCCGGACATGTCGCCGGCCGCGTGGGTGGCGCGGGTCATCGCGGCGTCATGGTCACGCCCGGCCAGCTCGCGCGTGACGCGCGTGAGACGGGTGCCGAACACGAACGCCTCCACGCGTCCCTTCGCCTCCACGCACGCGTGCATGTACTGGAGCAGCATCCGGGCGTGCGCCTGCATCGAGCCGGACACGTCGCACACGAGCACCACCGGACGAGCCTTGCGCGACGGCTCGCGCCAGCGCCGCTCCATCGGCTCGCCGCCAAAGCGGAGCGACGCGTGGATCGTGCGCCGCAGGTCGTGCGTGTCGCCGCGGCCGCGCGCCCTCCGCAATCGCCTGCTCTCCCGCGTGGGCCTGCGGTGGGCGAGGCGCAGGATCAGCCTGCGCGCCAGCTCGCGTTCCGCCTCGCTGTACTCCGCGAAGTCCTTTTCGCGAAGGATCTCCACGTCGCTCCAGGCGGCGGGCAGTGGCCGCTGGTCGATCGCCTGCTGCCTTGCGGGTTCATCCCCCGGCACGGCCATGCGCGGCAGCGCGATGCCCGCCGCCTGCAATTCGGCTGAAAGCAGGTCGGCCTCCTCTTCGCGCCCGCTCCCGAAGCAGGCGAGGAACGCGGCGTCGAACGCCGGAATGTCCGAATGCTTCGAGCACAGCACCGCGCGCAGCGCGTTGTAGGAGTCGCGGCGAGAGCTCGGGTCGATCGCGGCGAGAGCCCGATGGGCCACGAGCAGCTCGTCCACGCCCACCCGCGCGCCCGCCGCCCTCATCTGCGCGGCCAGCTCGGCGAGCTTGCCGGTGACCCCGGCTCCGAGCGCGGCCGGCTCAGACACCCTCGAGAACTCCCTGCTCCCTCACGCGGTCGATGTCCTCGCGCACCTTCAGCGCCACGCCAAGTGCCTCCTCGAGATCGTCCGTGCCGAGCGCGAGCAGCGCCCGCGCCCAGTTGATCGTCTCGCCCACGCCGGGCAGCTTGTAGAGCTCCTGCGCGCGCAGCCGCGCCACCGCCTCGCACACCCGCGCGGCAATCTCGTCCGGCACGTCCGGCAGCCGCGCGCGCACGATGTCCTGCTCGCGCTCCGGGGTGGGATAGTCGATCCAGTGGTAGAGGCAGCGGCGCTTGAGTGCGTCGTGCAGCTCCCGTGTTCGGTTGGAGGTGATGATCACGAGCGGGTGGCCGCGCGCCTCCACCGTGCCGAGCTCCGGGATCGTGACCTGGAAGTCCGACAGGAACTCGAGCAGGAACGCCTCGAATTCGTCGTCGGCGCGGTCCACCTCGTCGATGAGGAGCACCACCGGACCCTCCTCCTCGAGTGCCTCGAGCAGCGGGCGCCGGAGCAGGAACTCGCGGCTGAAGAGGCGTGACTCCGGCAGCTCACCGCCGTGCCCGGCCTCCGCCGCGCGGATCGCGAGGAGCTGGCGCTGGTAGTCCCAGTCGTACAGCGCCTGGTGGAGGTCGATGCCCTCGTGGCACTGCAGC
This sequence comes from Thermoleophilaceae bacterium, assembly GCA_036378175.1. Taxonomy (GTDB): domain Bacteria; phylum Actinomycetota; class Thermoleophilia; order Solirubrobacterales; family Thermoleophilaceae; genus JAICJR01. The sequence continues at coordinate 101,670 of DASUWY010000079.1, read as the reverse complement.
CGGATGAGCCGCGCACCGGTTGCATGCGCGAGAGCTTTCGCCACCTCGGTCTTGCCGACTCCGGCCTCACCCTCGAGCAGCAGCGGCTGCGACAGCGAATCGGCAAGGAAGACCGATGTGGCCAGCGCACGATCCGCCAGGTAATGATCGGACGACAGCGTCTGCTGAACGTCCTCTATTGCGTTGAACGCCACACCCAGACGTTAGCCACCGGTCGCACTCATCAGCGCGCGCTTCGTCAACACCCGCGCGAGGTGCTTCTTGTATTCGGGCGTCGCGTTCACGTCGCCTGGCGGGTTCGTGCCCTCCGCCGCCTGCTCGGCCGCCTGGGCGATCGACTCGGGCGAGAGCGATTGGCCGCGGAGTGCCTCCTCGGTTGCCGTTGCGCGCAGGGGAGTAGCGCCCATGTGCGTCAAAGCCACGCGCACGTCCTCGCACGTGCCGCCACTCGACTTCACGAGCGCGCACACGCCCACCATCGCCCAGTCCTCCGAGCGGCGGACGAACTTCTCGTAGCCCCAACCGAAGCCATCGAGCGCGGGCATGTACACGGAGGTGACCACCTCGTCCGGCCCCACGGCCGTGGTGAGATAGCTCTTGAACATCTCCGTGGCGGGAATCTGCCGCTCGCCGTTCGGGCCCTTCGCCGTCACGGTCCCCTCGGCGGCGAGGAACACCGTAGGGAGGTCGCCGGCCGAATCGCCATGGGCGATCGAGCCGCCGATCGTGCCGCGGTTGCGCACCTGCTGGTCGGCGATCAGCGAGGCCGCGTGTGCGGTCACGCCGAGCTCCTCGGAGTCCGCGATCTCCGCGTGCCGCGTCATCGCGCCGATCGAGAAGCCACCGTTCGAGCGCTCGATGCCGCTGAGTCCGGGAACCTTCCCGAGGCTCACGAGCAGCGACGGCGCAGCCAGCCGCAGCTTCATCAGCGGCAGCAGCGAATGGCCGCCGGCGAGCAGCTTGGCGTCGTCGCCGCCCTGCGTCAGGGCACTGATCGCATCTTCAAGCGACTCCGGGGCCGCGTAGTCGAAGTTCGCGGGAATCACGACTCACCTCCTGCGGCCGGCTTGGCCTCTTCTATGGCCTCCCACACGCGCATCGGCGTGAGCGGCATGTCGATGTAGTTCACCCCGAGTGGACGCAGCGCGTCGATCACCGCGTTCACCATCGTGGGCGTGGCGGCGATCGTGCCGGCCTCGCCCACGCCCTTCACCCCGAGGTCGTTCACGGGCGAGGGTGTCTCGGTCCGGTCGGTCTCGAAGCTGGGAAGCTCCGCGGCCGTGGGCAGTGCGTAGTCCACGAAGGTGCCCGTGATCAGCTGGCCCTCGTCGTTGTAGACCACCTGCTCGAACAGCGCCTGGCCGATCGCGTGCGCGATGCCGCCGTGCACCTGGCCCTCGATCAGCAGCGGGTTGATCGCCCGCCCGCAGTCGTCCACCGCCACGTAACGGGCCACCTCGACCTTGCCGGTGTCGATGTCCACGTCAACGATCGCCGCGTGAGCGCCAAACGGCCAGACGAAGTTCTCCGGGTCGTAGAACGACGTCTCCTCGAGCCCCGGCTCCATCCCGTCCGGGATGTTCTCCGGCACGTATGCCGCGAGCGCGATGTCCGAGAGCGGCAGGCCCTTGTCCGGCGAGCCGCGCACCTGGTAGCGGCCACCTGACAGCTCGATGTCCTCGGGCGCGGCCTCGAGCAGGTGCGCCGCGAGCTTCTTCGCCTTCTCCTGCACCTTCACCGCCGCGCGCCCGGCCGCTTCGCCGCCCACGGACAGCGTGCGTGAGCCGTACGTGCCCATGCCGAACGGGCCGGTGTCGGTGTCGCCGTGCATCACCTCCACGTTCTCCGGCTCGATGCCGAGGCGCTCGGCCACGATCTGGGCGAAGCCCGTCTCATGACCCTGGCCGTGCGGCGAGCTGCCCGTGTAGACGGTCGCGGAACCTGACGGGTGCACGCGCACCACGGCCGACTCCCAGAAGCCGCCCTGGATGCCCACTCCGCTCGGCCCGACCACGCGCGACGGCGCGAGCCCGCAAATCTCCACGTAGGTGGAGAAGCCGATGCCCCGATAGACGCCGTGCGAACGCAGTTCCGCCTGCTCGCGGCGGAACTCGTCCATGTTCACGTGCTCGAGCAGCTTGTCGAGCGTGCCGTGGTAGTCGCCCGAGTCGTACACCACGCCCACGGCCACCTCGGCGGGGAAGTCCTCCTTCGGGATGAAGTTCTTCCGCCGCAGCTCGAGCGGGTCCATCCCCAGCTCGGCCGCCGCCTGCTCGATCATCACCTCGATCGCATGCGTGGCCTCCGGCCGGCCGGCGCCGCGCACGGCGTCGGTGGCGAACTTGTTGGTGAACACGCCGACGATGTCGGTCTGCACCGCGGGGATCTTGTAACAGCCGCTCATCACGAACGCCGCGAAGCACGGGATGAACGGGGTGAGCAGCTGGTAGTACGCGCCGAGGTCCGCCACGATCTTCGCGTGGAGGCCCGTGATGGTGCCGTCCTGCTTCAGGCCCATCTTGCAGTAGAGGATGAGGTCGCGGCCGTGGGTGGTGGCCGCGAGGTTCTCCGAGCGAGTCTCGAGCCACTTCACCGGCCGGCCGAGCTTGCGCGAGAGGTAACACGCGAGCACTTCCTCGGCGTAGTGGTTGAGCTTGCTGCCGAAGCCGCCGCCCACCTCCGGGGCCACCACGCGGATCTTCTCCTCGGACACGCCGAGCTCGCCCGCGAGGAAGAGACGGACCAGGTGCGGGATCTGGGTTGAGGTCCAGAGCGTGACCGAGTTGCCGCGCCACTCGGCGATGCAGCCGCGCGGCTCGATCGCCGCGCCCGCCGTCCGGTGGTTCACGATGCGGCGCTCCACCACCACGTCGGCCTCGGACATGGCGGCGTCGATGTCGCCACCGCCGAGCGCCCACTCGTGCGTCTTGTTCGTGCCGAGGTCCTCGTGCACCAGCGGCGGGCCGTCCTCGAGCGCCTTCTCCGGATCGATCACCGCGGGGAGCGGCTCGTAGTCCACGACGATCCGGGCGGCGGCGTCGATCACGCCGTACTTGTCTGAGCCCACGACCACTGCCACCGGGTCGCCCACGTGGTTCACCTCGCCACGCGCGAGCGGCCAGTGCTCGGGCGTCTTCACCTCCACTCCCGGCGGCACCCACACCATCGGCAGCGGCGCGCCGACGTCGAGGTCCTCACCCGTGAGCACGGCATGGACGCCCTCCATGCTCTCGGCGGCGCCCTTGTCGATCGACGCGATCCGCGCGTGCGCCACGTCCGAGCGCACGAGCGCCATGTGGAGCATTCCCGGCAGCGAGATGTCATCCACGTAGTTGCCGCGGCCCGTGATGAGGCGCGGGTCCTCCTTGCGCTTCATGCGGCGGCCGATGGGGCCGCTACGGGTGCCCGTGGCGCCCTCTGTCACCGCGCTCATGCCGGCACCCCCTCCCCGGAGCGCATCGACTCCGCCGCGGCCATCACCGCCTTGACGATGTTGTGGTAGCCGGTGCAGCGGCAGAGGTTGCCCTCGAGACCGTGCCGCACCTCTTCCTCGGTCGGGTTCGGGTTGCGCTTGAGAAGGTCGGCTGCGGCCATGATCATGCCCGGCGTGCAGTAACCGCACTGGAGGCCGTGGTGCTCCCAAAACGCCTCCTGGATCGGGTGCAGCGCGCCGTTGCCGGCGGGCGCCATGCCCTCGATCGTCTTCACGTCCGCGCCATCGGCCTGCACGGCCAGCACGGTGCAGCTCTTCACCGACTCGCCGTCGAGAAGGACCGTGCACGCGCCGCAGTTGGAGGTGTCACAGCCGATGTGCGTGCCCGTCAGGCCGAGCGTGTCGCGCAGGTAGTGGACCAATAGGAGCCGAGGCTCCACGTCAGACGAGCGCGACTCGCCGTTGACAGTGACGTTCACCCGAACGTTTTCCGCCATTACTCCTCCTCCTCAAGCGAGAGCCAAGTGGTGCGCACTCTACTCCTGCCCGGGAGAGGTCGCAGGTCGCAGGGTGGCAGGGGCAGGGGGCGCTCAGGCCAGGTCTTCGACCTGCGGCCTGCGACTTGCGGCCTGCGACCTTTGGCGAAGCCACGTGACGAGCTGGGCTGCAGGGACGGGGCGCGAGATGAGATATCCCTGCGCCACGTCGCACCCGTACTCGGCCAGGCGCTCCAGCACGTCGGGCGTTTCCACTCCCTCGGCCACCACGCTCATTCCGAGCGAGCGGCCCAGCTCGATCGTCGAGCGGACGATCGCGGCGTCGCTCTCGTCCTCGATGAGTCCCGTGACGAACGACCGGTCGACCTTGATCTCATTCACCGGGAAGCGCTTGAGCCAGGCGAGCGAGGAGTAGCCGGTGCCGAAGTCGTCGATGGCGATGCGCACGCCCATGCCGGCGAGCGCGTCGAGGATCTGCGCGGAGCGGTGCGGGTCGTGGATCAGGGAGCCCTCGGTGATCTCGAGCACGAGGCTGTCCGCCGTGAGGCCGAAGCGCGCGAGCAGGGAGGCGACGTCCGCCGGAAGGTCGCGGTCGAGCAGCATCTGCGCGGGCAGGTTCACCGCCACCGGCAGCGAGATCCCCACGCGCCGCCAGGATGCGAGCTGCCCGAGCGCCATGCGCAGCACGTTCATGGTGAGGGCGCCGATCACGTCCGTGCGCTCCGCGAGCTCGATGAACTCGCCGGGCGGGATCAGGCCGCGCTGCGGATGCCGCCAGCGCACGAGCGCCTCCACGCCCACCACCTCTCCGCTCGTCACCGAGAGCTTGGGCTGGTAGTGGAGCACCAGCTCCCCGCGGGTGATGCCCTCGCGCAGCTCGCCCGCGAGCACGAGCCGCTCCGGGCTGTACGGGTCCGTGGCGGCGTCGTACACGTCGATGCCGGTGCGGCGGACCTTCGCGCGGTGCATCGCCACGTCGGCGTGGCGGATGAGCGCGTCGGCGTCTCGGCCGTGGTCGGGCGTGCACGCGATGCCCACGCTTGCCGACATGCCGAGCCGCAGTCCGGCGATCACGAACGGCTCGTCCAGCAGCGCCCTGACGCAGAGGGCGAGTTCGGTGAGGCGTGACAGGTCGTTCGCGTCCGCGACCATCAGGCCGAAGTCGTCGCTGCCCAGGCGGGCAACCACGTCGTGAGGCCCGGCGAGCCCTCGGAGCCGGTCCGCCACCCCGGCGAGCAGAAGGTCCGCCTCCCTGTGGCCGAGCGTGTCGTTGAAGTCCTTGAAGTTGTCGAGGTCGAGCGCGAGCACGCCGACGGTTGCGCCGGTGTGACGCGCGCGCTCGATCTCCTGCTCCACGCGCGCGCGGAAGAGGGTGCGGTTGGCGAGGCCGGTGAGGGAGTCGTGCGTGGACTCGTGGCCGCGCAGATCCGCCTGCCGCGCGCTGTAGTAGATCGCCGCGAACGGCAGCGCGAGCAGCGGCACCATCGCGAGGCTGAAATGGGCCGCAACCACCGCCACGGGCGCGAAGCCCACGAGGATCCCGTCGATGATCAGGATCAGGCCGGTGTTGCGCCTGATCTGGACCGTGATGGGCACGCCCATCGCGAGCGCCGATACCACGGCCACACTCAGGTCGTTCACGAGCAGGAACACGAGCGACGCGGCCCCGATGGCGGGAAGATCGCCCGGATGGATCGGCAGGCCAGGGTGCGGGACGCCGGAGAGGGCGCCCAGCACCACCCCTCCCGCCGTCGCGGCGAGGACGTATTGCGCGACGTTGAACGCGGTCTTCACAGCCGGATCGCGCCTCGCCGTGCCCCACACGAGCATCCCGGCCGCGAAGGTGAGCACGGACGCGCCGGTGCCGAACGCGAGCAGGACGGTGATGGCGATCAGGCTGGACGGGCTCACGCGCGCGTCGTCGTGCTGGCGTGGCGACTTGAGGGAGATCGCCTCGGCGCCCACCGCGAGCGTCGTGAAGAGAGCCGCGCGCGATGGCGTGTCCAGGACCGGTTCGAAGATCCCGCGCACGATCAGGACCGCCAGCAGGGCCGCGCCCAGCGCGATCACGAGGGCCGCGAACCGGTACGCGGGATCGGCCGGAATGACGGCCGCGAGCCTCCCGCGCGCCGGCCGGGCCTGGAGATCGAGGACGTCGCCGGGCAGGCTGCCGGGCGCGCGTGGCGCTTCCATGCCCCGTGTGATCGGTTGCGGAGCCGGGAGACTTAGCTTTAGATGGGCTCCGGGACGGTGGCTCGCGCGCGTACAAGACAGCTCAGGTGGTGGGAGCGCCTGCTCGAGCGCTTCGCGGCGTCGCCGCTCCTCACAGTGAAGGGGGCAAAGACCGGCGCGACAACCTCGTGGTGGTGGCGTCGAAGGCCGGCAGCCCGCAGCATCCCGCCCCGCACCACAACGTGAAGGCGAATCCGACGGTGGACATCCTCGCCCCTGGCGGCCGGAGCGGCCGCTACGTGGGCCACGAGGTGGACGGCGAGGAGCGCGCGCGCCTGTGGGAGAAGGTCAACGACCTCTACGCGGGCTACGACGTCTACCAGGGGCGGCCCGGCGCGCGGCGGATCCCGCTCATCGTTTTCAGCCCGTTGTATAGCCTCAAACTTCTCACCCTGGTCTTAGGGTGGCTGCCGAATATCACCACATGGCAGCCGGGACCCGCACCGCCGTTGCCGAGGCCACGGCGGGCAACGAACGTCTGACGGCAAGCACCGCCGTTGCGCTGCTGATTCTTCTCGCGGTGGAGGGTGTGACGCTGCTCGCCCTGCGGCAGCTCCTGTCCGTGCACATCTTCGTTGGGGCGCTGCTGATCCCACCGGTGCTGCTGAAGCTCGCATCCACCGGCTACCGCTTCGCCCGCTACTACACGGGACACGCCGACTACACCGCGAAGGGGCCGCCGCATCCGCTCCTGCGCGGGATCGCGCCGATCATCGTGCTCACCACCGTGATCCTGTTCGCGAGCGGGATCGCGCTGCTCCTCGCCGGGCCGTCGTCGCGAGACACGCTGCTGCCCATCCACAAGGTGTCGTTCATCGTGTGGGTGATCTTCACGGGCGTGCACGTGCTCGGCCATGTGCTCGAGCTGCCGAGCGCGGTTCGCCCCGACCTCGGCCGTGAGGCCGGCGTGCCGGGGCGAAGCCTGCGCTGGATGCTGCTCACGGTGTCCGTGATCGTTGGGGTGGGGGTGGGCGTGTGGGCGCTCAGCTACGCGGATCCGTGGCTACACACCTTCGCCGCCTTCCACGATCACTAGCGGCACTAGGTGGCGGGAACCGGGGTTAGCGGGGCCGGCCGGCTGTAGCGACGGTCGTGGCCGCGCCGGCGCGCGATCACGGCGAGCGGGGCCATCGTGGCCTGCTGGACAAAGGCGGGCGGGAACGGCGCCTGCACCTCCGCCTTGAACTCGCGCACGAAAAGCGCGAGGTCGAGCGGCTTGGGCATGCCCTTCTTCGTGGTGCGGCCGTCGTGCGCGAGTCCGACGACCGTTTCGAAGAGCTGCTCCATCTTGAGCGCCGGGCGCACCTGAACGCGCACCACCGCCTCCTCGTCGCCGCCGTTCTCGAACTTGTGCGACGTCCCTGGCTCGATCACCACGGTCTCGCCGGGCCCGGCGACGATCGTCTTGCGGCCGCGCTTGAAGCGCATCGTGCCTGAGACCACCTCGAAGCGCTCCTCCTGGTGGCGGTGGACGTGCTTGCCGGGCACCTGGCCGTCGGGCGCGAGGTGGAGGTCGAACTCCAGCAGCTCGCCATCCGTGTCTGCCGCGGTCTTGCGGAACACGAAGCGCTCGCCGCTTGCTGGGTTCTCGAGGATCTGTCCTGCGTATGCCATCGGGCTCTCCTTGGGGGGCATTTGGGGGGAGGGAAGTGCGCCCACTCTCTCCGCCCGGCACGGCTACGGAAATCGAGGAAACCGGCGAAGGGCGTGGGCAGCGACCCCGCTTCTTCGAGTCGTGGCCGCCCCACTTCGGGCGGTGTGGCTAGCCTGCGAGGCATGGGGAGACGAGCCCGCCGCCGCAACCGCGACGCCGCGCCACAAGCGCCCGTCTCAACCACCGACTACTCGGACGCCGAGGGCAACGTGCTAAGGCTCCGCGACGAGCTGTCGGCAGGGACGGTCGAGAAGGTGCGCCGGCTCGACTCCACCCCCGGCGCCTCGGCCGAGGACCGCTGGCAGCGGCGCGGCGAGCTGCTGTTCGAGCGCCTCGCGGTGAGCTGGACCATCTCCGGGCTGCCGCTCGACTCTCAGAAGGAGCTGCTCGGCCGCTACCGCATGGCGAGCGGCGACGAGCGCCGCTGGGTCCGCGACACGATCGAGCGCCACCTGGCGGCGCATCATCCGGAGCTGTCCGGGTAAGGGACAGAGCCATGAGGCAGCTCACGAGTCTCGACGCGCAGTTCCTGGCGGTCGAGACACCGCGGACATATGGCCACGTCGGCGGCCTCGCTGTGTACGACCCGCGCACGGCGCCCGGCGGCAGGCTCGAGATCGCCGACGTCTGCAAGCTCGTGTCGGAGCGCCTGCACATGCTGCCGCCGTTCCGCTGGCGGCTCGTCCAGGTCCCGTTCGGGATCGACCATCCGTACTGGGTCGAGGATCCGGACTTCGACCTCGACTTTCACATCCGAGAGTCGGCCATCCCGCCTCCAGGCGACGATCGCAGCCTGGGTGAGGTGGTGTCGCGCATCTTCGCCCGGCCGCTCGACCGCTCGCGCCCGCTCTGGGAGCTCTACCTGATCCACGGGCTGAAGGACGGCCGCGTGGCCATGCTGACGAAGGTGCACCACTCGGTGGTGGACGGCGTGTCAGGCGCCGAGATCCTGAGCGTGCTGCTCGACCTCGAGCCCGAGGGCCGCGAGATTCCGCCGCCCGAGCCCGGGCACGACGGGGAGCGCGTGCCCACCGACCTCGAGATGCTCGGGCGCGGGATCGCCGGCCTGCCGCGCCAGCCGCTGCGCGCGCTCCGCGCCGCGCCCTCCACGCTTGCGAATCTCGTGGACGTGCCGGGAGTTGGCCGCGTGCCGGGCATGCGCACGTTCGGCCGCGTGGCCTCGCGCGTGCGCGCCGTGGCGGGAGCCCCGCCCACCGACGAACGCGTGCTCGAGCGGCAGACGGGACCCGTGCCGCGCACCCGCTTCAACGGGCCGATCTCCGCCCACCGCCGCTACGCGTTCGGCTCGATCTCGCTCGACACCGTGAAGGCGCTGAAGAACGAGATGGGCATCACGGTGAACGACGTGGTGGTGACGATCTGCGCGACCGCGGTGCGGGAATGGCTGATCGAGCACGACGAGCTGCCCGAGGAGCCGCTCGTGTCGATGATCCCGGTGTCCGTGCGGGCAGAGCACGAGTTCGGCTCGTTCGGCAACCGCGTGTCGATGATGATCGTGCCTATCCCCACCAACGTGGCGGACCCGCGCGCGCGTCTGCTGCAGGCACACGAGTACCTGCGCGGGGCGAAGGAGCGCCACCAGGCGATTCCGGCCAACCTCCTCACGGACGCCACGGCCTTCATCCCGCCGGCGGTGGCCGCCATGGCCGCGCGCACCACGCTCGACATCATGGGCCGCGTGCGCCCTCCGCTCAACCTCGTGATCTCGAACGTGCCGGGGCCGCGCGAGCGCCTCTACTGCGCGGGTGCCGAGCTGCAGGCGCATTTCCCGGTGTCTGTGATCGCGGACGGTGTGGGCCTGAACATCACCGCGATGAGCTACCGCGAGCACATCGACTTCGGCATCGTGGCCGACCGCAACATGATCGACGACGTGTGGCCGCTGATGGAGGGCGTGAAGAACGCGTGCAGCGAGCTCAACGAGGAGATCTGCGGCCCGAAGAAGCGCAGCCGCGCTACGCGGGCTCGTCAGCCGGCGAAGGCGTCGTGAAGCCGACGCGCGTCATCACGCCCCAGCCGTTGTCCTGACGGCGTATGAAGCGCCACAGTCCCTGCAGCCGCCACCACGCGTGTAGCTGGCGGTAGCCCACGTTCTCCACGATCGCGGCGAGGAAGGCGGAGGCGAGGTCGCGCCAGCGGCGGTAGCGGTGGAACGAGAACTCGCTCGAGCACGCGCCGGTCCTCGCCTCGACGCGCGCCTGCCGTCGCGCCCGGGCCGCGCGCAGCGCCTTGTGCGCCGTGGTGGCGATGGTGAGCAGCACGAGCACGCCGGAGATCGCCACGAGGGCGACGAGAAAGCTGGATGCGAGTGTCATGCGGCGCTAAGCCGCGCGCGCGAGAAGAGCCTGCACGCGGCTCATCAGCTCCCGCGGGCTGAAGGGCTTGGGGATGTAGTCGTCGGCGCCGGTGGCAAAGCCGCGCTGAACGTCGGCCTCCTGCGCCTTCGCGGTGAGGAGGATCACCGGCACGCGCAACGTGGCCTCATCCGCGCGCAGCTCACGGCAGACCTCGGGCCCGGTGAGCCGCGGCATCATCCAGTCGAGCAGGATCAGGTCCGGGCCCAGCTCGCGAGCGGCCGCGAGGCCCGTCTCGCCATCCTCCTCGGTATGCACCTCGTAACCCGCCTTGGCGAGCTTGAACTGGAGCATGTCACGGATGTCGGCGTCGTCGTCGACGACGAGGATGCGGGGCACGTGACCTCCCTGGTTCTGACGGATCGGCGGCGCTGGACGAATGTCCGAGCCTCTTCGGCCGTGTACTCGGAAGGGGCGGTCAGTACTTGAGTACGGCTCGCCGCACCCAAATTCGGGTGCTGGCTCGCTCCAGTCGGGGCACGCCCCCGCGTACCTTGCCCGTGATGCAAGCGATCACCCTGGAGAGGTACGTGGGACACAGCGTCACTCTGGAGCTCGAGCGGACCGCCGACGCCCCCTGCGCGGCGCGACGCGCGCTTGACGCGATCGACCACGGACTCGACTACGAGCGTGAATACGCGGTAAAGCTCCTCATGTCCGAGCTCGTGAGCAACGCCGTGAAGTACGGCGGCGCAGGCAGCGTGCTCGTGGAGATCGAGTCAACCCCGCACTGCGTGCGCGTGGAGGTGGACGACCAGGGTCCCGCCTTCATCCCGATGCAGCGCGAGGGCGAGCTCGACACGCCAGGCGGCTGGGGCTTCGTGCTTGTGGACGAGCTCGCGAGCCGCTGGGGCAGCTCCATTCAGAGCGCCCAGGTGTGGTTCGAGATCGACGCCGCCTAGCCGCGACCGAGCACCGCTCTCTAAGCTCCGCCTGGTGAGCGAGCGAAGAGTCGCGGTCATCGACCTCGGCTCAAACTCCTTCCGTCTCGTGGTGTTCACCTGGGTGCCAGGTGGCTGGTGGAAGCGCACCGACGAGATCTTCGAGAGCGTGCGCCTCGGCCAGGGTCTCGACGGCTCCGGAGCGCTTCAGGCGGCCCCGATGCAGCGCGCGCTAGACACGATCGACCTGTTCGCGCACTTCTGCCGCGCCACCGAGATCGACGACGTGCGGCCGGTGGCGACTTCGGCGATTCGCGACGCCGCGAACCGCGATGAGCTGCTGGCTCGGGCGCGCGAGCGATCGGGTCTGGAGATTCAGGTGCTGTCGCAAGAGGAGGAGGCCTACTTCGGATATCTCGCGGTGGCGAACTCCACGAGCCTCACGGACGGCGTGGCGCTCGACATCGGCGGCGGCTCGATGCAGCTCTCACACGTGAAGGATCGGCATCAGCTCGACTCGCGGTCCTGGCCCCTCGGCGCCGTGCGGATGACCGAGCGCTTCTTCCCCGACGAGAAGGCCAAGAAGGGGCAGATCGAGGATCTCCGCAAACACGTGCGGAAGGAGCTCGAGTCCGCACCCTGGCTGGAGGATGCGGCAGAGCGCGGCGAGCGCATGGCGGGCATCGGCGGCGCGCTGCGCAACCTCGCCACGGCGGCCGAGCTCGAGGGGGAGCTGCCCTCGTTTGGCGTGCAGGGGTTCACGCTTCGCAAGAAGGCGCTGTCGAAGCTCGTGGATGAGCTGGCGGACCTGCCGGCGTCGGAGCGGGGCGGGATGCCCGGAATCAAGAAGGAGCGCGGCGACCTCATCCTCGCGGCAGCGATCGTGATCGAGGAGGTGATGGCGAGCGGCGGCTTCGACGAGATCGAAACGACGGAGGAGGGACTGCGTGAGGGCGTGTTCTTCTCAGTGCTCCTCGAGGACCGGGACCCGCCGCTGTTCGACGACGTGCGCCGCGCGAGCGTGCGAAACCTCGCGCTCCAGTACCACCCGGAGCCGGCGCACACGAACCACGTGGCCCGGCTCGCGCTCGAGCTGTGGGACGAGTTGGCGCAGGCCGGCCTGCACGAGGGTGACGCGCACGAGCGCGAGCTCCTCTGGGCGGCGGCGATCCTGCACGACATCGGCACCGCTGTGGACTACGACGACCACCACCGGCACTCGCAGTACCTCGTGCTGAACGCGGGCCTGCCCGGATGGTCGCTGCGCGAGACCGTGCTGATCGCGCAGATGGTGCGCTATCACCGCAAGGGATCGCCCGGTCTCGCGGAGTTCGAGCCGCTCACCGAGGACGGCGACGAGGACGTGCTGCTCCGGTGCTCGGCGATCCTGCGGCTGGCGGAGCAGTTCGAGCGTGCGCGCGATCAGGCGGTGAAGGCCGCGCATGTGGCGGTGAACGACGGCAGCGTGGACCTGACGATCGAGGCGGATGAGGACGTCTCCCTGGCCCGCTGGGCCGCCGAACGAACGAGCGACGTGTTCAAGAGCGCCTTCGGCAAGGAGCTGCGCGTCACCTAACGGACGTCGGCGGTCCGCTACCGAGGCGCATTTGCCGTGTTCGTTCCACCAATGCTCAGGCGATCCATCATCGTCGTGGCCGCGCTGTCGCTGGTTGCGCTGTTCACGTGCGGCAACGCTCTCGCCGCCAAGCGCATCACCGTGAAGCCGGGCGTCTACAAGCTCGCGATCCCGGCGCCGGGACACGTGACCGTTGCCGCCGTGGAGGTGACGGTGAAGAAGCATGGGCGGGGCAGGCCGGCCTCAAGGGTGCTGCTCGACCTGCCCAACCGCTTCGGGCTGCCCGACTCCGTGCGCTTCTTCTACGCGCGTCACCGCATCTCCACCGCGCCGCTCCGCTACGAGCTTCTGCTGCTTGCGGTGAACCGCGCCACCGGCAGGTCCGCCACTGCCACCAAGGCCGTGCACCGACGCGTCCGGCACAGGCGCGTCCGGCACAGGCGCGCGCACACCGCGCGCACGCAATTCAACAACGGCAGCATCGTGCTCCAGTTCCCGTCGCGGCCCGCGTTCGGCCACACCTGCGGCAGCTGCGGGCAGAAGCTTCCGAAGACCACCAACTGCACGCACTGCTGGTTCAAGAAGACCACCACCAGCTCGGTGCAGGTGCCGAACGCGGACACCGCCGGCGCGAGCGATCTCGCCGGCCTCGTCACGCTGCTCCGCAACGGCTGGACCACGGGCGGCGACTCGAACGCGGTGTTCGGCAACCCGGCGACCGGAGCCCCGCGCGATCCCACGCTCGACAGCGGTTACTTCGACGACCATCGCGCGTTCGGCTGGGCGCCCGCGAGCCTGCAGGACCCGGCGCCCGCGCTCCACGGGGTGGTGGACGACCTGCTCACCGGCCAGACGCAGCAGATCATTCCGGGCCTCGAGTTGATCGGCCAGGCGGACCTCAACAACAACGGTCAGCTCGACTCCGCCGCCAGCCCTGGCGGCGGGACCCCCTCCTAACGCGCAGCCTCAGCACTACGCTCTCTGGCGATGATCTCGCCGAGGATCGCGCGCCTCGAATCGAACGGTGGAGGGCCACGTCCGCCACAGGAGACGCTGCCACCGGACGCGCATGTTCCGCTGAGCCGGATCGCCCGCCTGTTCCACGAGTACCGGCTGCGGCTCGCGCTTCTGCTCACGCTGATCGTGATCTCGGCCGGCGTCGGCGTGGTGAGCCCATTCCTCCTGCGCGCGGTGCTCGACACGGCGATCCCCCAGCGCGACACCACGCTCCTCACGTTGCTCGTGCTCGGCATGATCGGCGTGTCCGTGACGAGCGGCGCGATCGGCGTGGCGCAGACCTGGATGTCGAACAGCGTCGGGCAGCGCGTGATGCACGATCTGCGCGCCTCTGTCTACGCGCACCTCCAGCGCATGTCGCTCGCCTTCTTCACCCGCACGCACACGGGGGAGGTGCAGTCGCGCATCGCCAACGACATCGGGGGAATCGACAACGTCGTGACGAGCACCGCCACCTCGATCATGTCGAACGTGACCACGGTGCTCGCCACGCTCGTGGCGATGGTCGCGCTCAACTGGCTGCTCGCGGTGTTCTCGCTGGCGCTCCTGCCGTTCTTCCTGTGGCTCACGCGCAGGGTGGGGCAGGAGCGCAAGCGCATCACGTCCGTACGCCAGTCGCGGCTTGCGGACATGTCCACGCTCGTGGAGGAGTCGCTGTCCGTGTCCGGCATCTTGCTCGGCAAGACGATGGGTCGCGGCCCGGAGCTGGCGCGGCGCTTCACGGCGGAGTCCGCGGAGCTCGCGGACCTCGAGGTGCGCAGCCGCATGGCGGGGCGCTGGCGGATGGCGTCAGTGCAGATGAGCTTCGCGATCATGCCCGCGTGCGTGTACTGGTTCGCGGGAATCAGCATCGCGCACGGCAGCACGGCGCTGTCGATCGGCACGGTTGTCGCTTTCACCACCCTGCAGACGCGGCTGCTCTTCCCGATGCAGTCGCTTCTGTCGGTGGGCCTCGACGTGCAGACGTCGCTCGCGATGTTCGCCCGCATCTTCGAGTACCTCGACCTGCCGGTGGACATCGACGAGCGCGAAGACCCAGTGGAGCTGCGCGACGTGCGCGGCGACGTTGCGTTCGAGGACGTCTGGTTCCGCTACGACCCCGACGCGCCGTGGACTCTGGCCGATGTCGACGCGGTGGTGCCGGCGGGCACGAAGACGGCGATCGTGGGCGAGACCGGATCGGGCAAGACGACGATGGCCTACCTGGTCGCACGCCTCTACGAGCCGGAGCGCGGGCGGGTGACGATTGACGGCGTGGACGTCGCGCACGTGAGTCTCGGCTCGCTCGCCTCCACCGTGGGCCTCGTCTCGCAGGACACCTATCTCTTCCACGCGAGCATCCGGGAGAACCTCCGCTTCGCCTGCCCGGACGCTTCCGACGAGGAGCTCGAGGCCGCGGCGCGGGCCGCACAGATCCACGATCTGATCGTCTCGCTTCCTGACGGGTACGAGACGCTCGTGGGCGAGCGCGGTTACCGCTTCTCCGGCGGAGAGAAGCAGCGGATCGCTATCGCGCGCACGGTGCTGCGGAATCCGCCGGTGCTGGTGCTGGACGAGGCCACCAGTGCCCTCGACAACGAGACCGAGCGGGCCCTGCAGACCGCGCTCGACGAGCTCGCGCGCGGCCGCACCACGATCGCCATCGCACACCGCCTGTCAACCGTGCGCGACGCGGACCAGATCCTCGTGCTCGACCAGGGCCGCGTGGTGGAGCGCGGGACGCACGAGGAGCTGCTTGCGCTGGATGGCCGCTACGCCGAGCTGGCGGGGGGCGCGACGTTCGACCTCGAGGCGAGCGCGGACACCGTGCCGTAGCCGTGGCTTAGGCTCCCCGCGTGACTCCGTACGGCAAGCGAGACGACCTCATCGTGCACGAGGAGGAGCCGTTCAACGCGGAGACGAGCCCAGCCGCTCTGGCGGAGGGCCCTGTCACGGCCAATGACGCGTTCTACGTTCGCGACCACGGCGATGTGCCGGAGATCGATGCGGCGGAGTGGCGGCTGCGGGTGCACGGGCTGGTGGAGCGGGAGCTCGACCTCTCGCTGCAGACGCTGCGCGAGGCCTTCCGCGAGCGCGAGGTCTGCGCCACGCTGCAGTGTGCCGGCAACCGCCGCGTGGGCCTGATGGCCATTCGCGACATTCCCGGAGAGTCGCCCTGGGCCGCCGGTGCCACCGGCACAGCCACGTGGACCGGCGTGGCGCTCGCGGACGTGCTCGCTCTGGCCGGGCCGCTGCCGGACGCGTCGCACGTGGGTTTCGAGGGCGCCGATCTGTGCGACGAGGTGCCGAAGGCGCCCGAGCGCTTCGGCGGCTCGATTCCGCTCGACAAGGCGCGCCGCCGCGAGGTGCTGCTGGCCTGGGGGATGAACGGCGAGCCGCTCCCGCCCGTTCACGGCGCGCCGCTGCGCGTGGTGGTACCCGGATACATCGGCGCCCGCAGCGTCAAGTGGCTCGACCGCATCGAGGTCCGTTCGTGGCCGTGGCATGGTTACTACCAGCACGTCGCGTACCGCCTGCTGCCAGAGGACGGTACGCCCGGGCCGGGGGTGGGGATGCCGCTCGGCCTCGTGGCGCTCAACTCGGACATCCTCGTGCCCGCGGACGGCTCCACCGTGCCGGCCGGGCGGGTGGAGGTGCGCGGCTACGCGTTCGCGGGAGGCGAGCGGCACGTGGCGCGCGTGGACGTGTCGCTTGACGGTGGCGAGACGTGGACGCAGGCCGAGCTGCTCGAGGATCTGGGCCCGTGGGCGTGGCGGCACTGGCGGATCGAGCCCGAGCTCGAACCCGGGGAGCACGAGATCCTCGTGCGCGCGTGGGACTCCTCGGCCGCCACCCAACCGAACGACGACGCCGCCCTCTGGAATCCCAAGGGCTACGTGAACAACGCGCGCCCACGCGTGCGCGTGACAGCGGTGTGATTCGTCAGAGCAGCGCCCGGGCCAGGCGGCGCCAGTCGTCCAGCGGCAGCGTGCCCGGCTCGACGCCCACCACCTGGATGCACACGTGGTCGGCGCCCGCGTCGTGGTGGGCGCGCACGCGCTGCGCAATCGCCGCCTCGTCTCCCCAGGCGACGATGCCGTCCACCAGGCCGTCGCTGCCGCCGTCGCGGAGGTCCTCCTCCGTGAAGCCGTGGCGCAGCAGGTTGTTCGTGTAGTTCGGAAGCTGGAGGTAGCGCTCGAGGTGGCCGCGGGCGCGCTCGCGCGCGCGAGCGCGATCAGTCTCGAGCAGCACGGCCTGCTCGGGCGCGAGCAGGGCGTCCGGCCCAAGCACCTCGCGCGCGTAAGAGGTGTGCTCCACCGGGACGAAGTAGGGATGAGCGCCCGCGCTGCGGTCGCGCGACAGCTCGAGCATCCGTGGCCCGAGCGCGGCGAGGAAGCGGCGCTCCGGGGGGACCGGCGGCGACGCCGCGTCCAGCTCGTCGAGGTACGAGCGCATCTTGGAATACGGCTTGCGGTAGAGCCCAGGCTCAACGGCGTTCACCGACGGCGCATGCCCGATCCCCAGGCCGAGCTCGAAGCGCCCGCCGTGCGCGGAATCGATGCGAGCCCACTCGCCGGCCACCTCGCCGCCCTCGTGCATCCAGACGTTCAGGATCCCGGGCGCAACCGGCACCCGGCGGGTGGCGCCCAGCAGGAGCTCGGACCGCTCCAGGATGTCGCCGCCCGCGCCACCCGGGATGAACAGCGCCGAGTAGCCGAGCTCCTCGAGCTCGGCAGCGGCCTCCCCGACCTCGCCAAGGTCGGGATGGCGCCGCAGCTCACCGCTCCAAACTCCCACTCGCCCGAAGTCCACGGCGAGCGATTGTCGCAAGCCCGCGTTCGGTCCGGCGGGCGGCCTACGGTTTCCGCCTCATGCGCCTGGTCGTAGCCCGTTGCGAGGTCCGCTACTCCGGCCGCCTTTCGGCGGTGCTGCCGGAGGCGCTGCGGCTGCTCATGTTCAAGTCGGACGGCTCCGTGATGGTGCATTCCGACGCGGGTGGCTACAAGCCGGAGAACTGGATGACGCCGCCGACCGTGATCGAGGAATCCGAGAACGAGATCGTGGTGCGCAAGCTCGGCGGTGAGGACCGGCTGGACATCCGGCTCGCCGAGATCGTCTCGGACGTGACGCACGACATGGGGGAGGCCGCCGCGCTCCAGAAGGACGGCGTGGAGCGGGAGCTGCAGGAGCTGCTGGCTGACGCGCCGGAGTGGTGCGGCGAGGGCTTCCGCCTCGTGCGCCGTGAGTGGCCCACCGACATCGGCCCGGTCGACCTCATG
This sequence comes from Thermoleophilaceae bacterium, assembly GCA_036378175.1. Taxonomy (GTDB): domain Bacteria; phylum Actinomycetota; class Thermoleophilia; order Solirubrobacterales; family Thermoleophilaceae; genus JAICJR01. The sequence goes on along the minus strand of DASUWY010000079.1, from coordinate 83,746 downwards.
TGCAAGGACGCGGAGGAGGACTGGATAGCCGTCGAGATCAAGCGGCTCGGCACGATCTCGGCCGTGGAGCAGCTCACGCGCTACCTCGAGCGGATCCGGCTCGACCCGTCGATGGGGTCGTGCCGCGGAGTGCTCGCGGCGCAGTCGATCAAGCCGCAGGCGCGCGTGCTCGCGGAGGCGCGCGGGATCGACTGCGTGGAGGTGGACCTCGCCGTGCTTCGGGGCGAGCGCGAGCCGGACCTCACCCTGTTCGCATAGACAGGACTTTTCCCCAAATGGGGCAGGGCTGAGGTATAGCTGGGGGATGACCAATCCATCAGCCGCACCAGAAGGCCCCGCGTTCGAGAGCGCAGCACCTGCAGTCGAGCGCCGGGATCGCAACATCGCGTTCGTTTGCGCGGTCCTGCTGTTGATCGGGATGCCCGTGGGGTGGTTGCCCGGGAGCACGAGCGACGTGATCGGGATGTGCGTGATCGGGCTCGCGGTGCTCGCCATCATGGCCGGGCTCATCCTGTGGTTCCTGCCACGTGAGCGGACGCATCCGACCTCACGCGTCAACCGCACCGCTCTGATCCTCGGCATCGTCGCGATCATCACCTGCGGCGTGTTCTGGACGGGCCTCCCGTTCGCCGTGGGCGCGGCCGCGCTCGCGCTTGGCGTATCGCAGCGGGAGTCGGTTGGGGCCGGTGAGGGGCGGGGGAAGGCCACGACCGGAGCGGTGCTCGGCGGGATCGCGGTGCTCGCCTCGTTCGTGCTGCTGCTCATCGGCTGAAGCGCATCGGAAGCGGCGGCGCGGCCCGTCCGGGGCGCGCCGCCGTATGCTTTGCGGCTGTGAGTCCGGATGGCGTGCGGGTCGCCTTCCAGCTCGACCGGCTCGAGCAGACGGCGGAAGATCGGCTCGAAATCGTGGGGCGCTGGTACGGAGTGCGCGGATTGCGCTTCGTCCGGCCGGCCCTGACAGTGCAGACGAGCGACGGCGAGCGGAACGTTCTCGCCCTCCTGGAGCACAAGCCGTGGGCGGCCGAGGAGGGTAAGGATTGGATCGCGGCGTTCCCCTGGAAGGGAGCGTCGCCGGACCCGGGCCAGACCGAGCTGGCCGTGGCCCCCAGCGTGGTCGTGCCGCTCGAGGACGGCAAGGCGGGCGGCGCCCCGGCCCCGCGAGGCGGGCGGCCCCGGCTGCGCGAGCGGCTCGAGGAGTCCGAGCAGCGGGCGAAGCGGTTCGAGAGCGAAATCAACTGGCTGCGCGAGGAGCGCGAGCGCCTGCAGGCCGATGCCACACGCGCGCGGGATGAGGTGAGCACGCTGCGCGCGGAGCTTGCCGAGGCGCGGACCCAGGGCGAGCAGGCGGTGGCGGAGCGCGACGCCGCGCAGCGCGAGCGGGACGAGCTCGAGTCCGCGCGGGATTCCGCCGAGCGCGCCGCGGAGCAGGTCCGGCAGGCGCTCGGCAAGGCCGAGAACGAGCTCGAGACGACCACCGCCGCGCGCGACGCCGCGCTTGCGGAGCTCGAGGCCGCCGTGCGCGAGAGAGCCGCCGCGGTACACCAGCTCGAGAGCTGGAAGCGCGAGCACGAGACGATCGTGGCCGAGCGCGACGATGCAGTGCAGGCTCGTCAGCGCGCACTGGCCGATCGCGATGCCGCCCTCGGCCGGGGCACCGGCTTCCCGGCGATGTCCGCGCAGGACCTCGACCGCCAGCCCCACGCTCCCCACCGCGTCGCTGCGGCCGATCCCATCGTCCGGCTCATCGCCGGCGGCGGCCTCCTCGTGCTTCTGCTCGTGGTGCTCGTGCTTCTTAAGGTTGCCTAGACCGCATTGACAGGCGGCACCGACGGGCATTGAATGGTCCACGGTGGCAACGGCCTACACCACCCACTCGACCACGGGAAGAAGGCGCCGCATCAGCACGGTCAGGCTGCTTGTGGCCGCGGCAGTGGCGGCGGTGCTGATCGGCGGCTATGACGCACACTGGTCGTGGACCGGCATCAGCGGCAAGACCGCGACTCTGTGGGACTGGATCAGCCTGCTGCTCCTGCCGATCACGGTGGCCACGCTGCCCATCTGGCTCTCCAAGCGCCACCGGCTGAGCAGGGGCCGCAAGCAGGCGGCGCTCGCGCTCCTCGGCGGGTTCGTCGGCCTCGTGCTCGCGGGCTACCTCATCCCGTGGGGCTGGACCGGCTTCCGCGGCAACTCGCTGTGGGACTGGATCAATCTGCTCCTCCTGCCGCTCGTGGTGGCGACGTTCCCGCTGTGGCCTGAGATTCGCGAGGAGCTGGGAATGCATCATCGCGTGCTCCTCGCCCTGATCCTGGCCGGCTTCGGCGCGGCGGTGATCGGCGGCTACGCGCTGGGGTGGGGCTGGACCGGCTTCCGCGGGAACACGCTGTGGGACTGGCTGCATCTGCTCGTCCTGCCGCTCGCCTTCCCCACGCTTCTCCTGCCGGCCGCCCTGGCGATCACCGCGGGCGAGCTGATGCACGACGACGCCCAGCAGCCGGACGCCGCATCCATCGCGTCCTAGGGCTGTTACAACCCGGGCGTGAGGCGTCTAGGGGAGATCGTCTGCTTGCTGCTGCTCGTCGCGTGCGCGGCCACTCCGGCCACTGCGGCGGCGAAGGCGAAGAAGAAGAAGCCGGATCCGGTGGTTACCACGCTGGCCAGGCTCCAGGCGCGCGGCGGCACCGCGGGCTCGCAGGCCACGGCGTGGCGGAGCCTCTACAACGAGGGCAAGATCGCGGCGAGGCACCTGCGCGGCGATGCGCGCACCAACATGCGCGGCGTTCTCGGCAACCTCACATCGCTCGCACGCAGGCACCTGCTCGGCGGCCGCGCGTACCCGGCGTTCCTCATCCTTCAGCGCAACGTCGAGTGGTTCTGGCAGGACCGCAAGGGGCCGATGGCCTACGGCACGCGCACCACCTTCCCCGGCTCTCAGCTGATCTACGAGTTCTATCCGGGCTCCGGCTGGCAGCTTCAGCCGCTCGCGAACTTCGGCAAGATCAACGGGCTTCTGAAGCTCAAGCATCCCAAGGCGGGCCAGATCGAGAGCTACGCTGACGAGATGCTCCAGACGGCCGTCACGCGCCACGGCTTCCTCGCCTTCGAGTACTACTTCCCCTGGTCCGGCGGCGCGCCCGGCTGGGTGTCCGGGATGGCCACAGCCACCGGCATGCAGGCGCTATCCACGCTCGCGCAGCGCGACGGCGACGCTCGCTATTCGGACGCCGCCCACTCGATGCTCGGGGTGTTCAAGTCCGGGCCGCCGTGGGGAATCCAGATCCAGCGACCCGAGGGCATCTTCTTCCTGCAGTACTCGCAGGACCCGTCGCTGCTAGTGGGCAACGCCTACGCGCAGTCGATCCTCGGGCTCGACGTGTACGCCCGCAACAGCGGAGACACGGACGCCGCCGCTCTGGTTGACCAGGGCGTGGCCGCCGCGCGCCGCATCCTGCCGCAGTACGACACGGGCGCCTGGTCGCTCTACTACCGGAGCCCGAAGGGCCCGGGCCACGAGTCAGACCTGAGCTACCACGAGCTGTTCGGCTCGTTCCTCGATGAGATGTGCCAGCGCTGGCAGGCCCCGTTCTGCGACCTCGCCGCGAACTTCCACCGCTACGAGACGGAGCCCGTCAAGCTCACGAACCTCCGCGCGCGCGTGGACAAGCGAAGGAAGCAGCTGCGCGTGGGCTTCACGATCTCCAAGCGCTCGGGCATCACGCTCAGCGTCAAGCGCGGCACGAAGCCGGTGTACACCTTCCTCTCCCCGCTCGAGCACGGTGCCCACAAGGTCAACTGGCCATTGCCGAAGCGCGGGAGCTACCAGATCCTGCTGAGCGCGAAGAGCCTGAACGGCATCACGAGCAGCACGACGATCGACGTGAAGGTCCCGCGCTAGCCACAGGCTCGCGTTTCGGGGATCGCACGAGCGGGGAGACACGGCACGGTCCAGCGCGCGGCATTAGGTTCGCCTTGCGCAGGGTCAACGGGCGCGAGGACGTCGCCGCCACGAGGCGGCACCGGACTTGCGCCCGCCTTATATGGGGGCGGCGTCCTCCAGCTTCGCCTCGCTCCCCTCGCGTGCATCCCTCATGCGCGAGAGGTCGCGGCTGATGTTCACGGCGGCAGAGGTGAGCGGAGCCGCCAGCACGAGGCCGAGCATGCCGAACAGGCTGCCGGCGGAGATGGTCACGGCCAGCACCACGAGTGGGTTGAGGCCCAGCGTCGCGCCGAAGGTGATCGGCTGCACGATCTGCTGGAGCGGGCCGTTCGCGAGGAACACGATCAGCGCCATGATCAACGCGGTGGAGGGGCCCTTGGCGCCAAGCGCCAGAGCGAAGGCGAAGAAACCCGCGGTCCACGCCCCGAGGATCGGCACGTAGCTCGCCAGCATCGTCACGAGCGCGATCGTCCCCGGGAGCGGCACATGAAGCGCCAGAGCGCCGAGGCCAACCACCGCGCCGTTGAACGCGCCCACGATCGTCAGCCCCAGGAAGTACTGGCGCAGGGCGTGCAGCGTGTTGCCGGTGACCACCTGGGCGATCGGCAGCGGCAGTCCCATGTGACGCTCCGCCCAGCGCCGCATCGACGGTCCGTCCTTGAGCATGAAGAACGTGCTGAAGATCGTGAAGCCGAGGAACACGATGATCGACGTGAGGCCGCTGATCCCGTGGGCGAGTCCGGTCAGGAGCGTGTGCCGGATCTCAGGCACGGCCTTCTTCACATCCTGGGCCGCGTTCCCGGCGGACGTGACGCCGACGTCCTCGAGCCAGCCCTGAACCTTGTCCACCGCGCGCGAGGCGGTGCCGCTGATGTGCGCCGACTGTGAGCTCACCCCGCCGAGCACGAGCACCACAACCAGCACGCCGACCGCGATGAGGGCGAGCAGCACCATCGCGGTGGCCGCCACGCGCGGTACGCGGCGGGTGGTGAGCGCCGCCACCGCAGGCGCGGCCACGGCTGCGATCACCGCGCCCGCCACGAGCGGCCCGCCGATCGTGGAGGTCTGCCCCAGCACCCAGATCGCGCCCACGAGCACGACCACGATGCCGACGATCAGCCATGCCATGCTGCCGAGGCGCTGAAGCGTCTCGTAGACGGCGAAGCCCTGACGGCGCTCCGCCTGGCTGGGAGCAGCGCTGCCGTCCGGCCCTGCGAAGTCGAGGCCGGACATCAGCGCCTACCTCCTCAGGATGCGCGCCTTCTGCTCCGCGAACTCCTGCTCGCTGAGTACGCCGCGCTCCTTCAGGTCGGCGAGCTCCTTGAGCTGCTGGATCGGATCCGGCGCAGGGGCCGCAGGGGCCGGAGGAGGTGGCGGCGGCGGAGCGGCCTGCTGCGGCTCGTCGTACCCACCCTCCTGCTGCGCCCAGCGGCTCGCCTGGCGGCGGCTCACGCGGTTCGACACGGCCGTGGCGGTTCCCGCGACCACCGCGGTGCGCGCCATGCCTCTCAGAAGTCCTGGCATCTCGTTCTCCTTTCGGTTCAGGCGCCGGCTTCGATCGCCTCGAGCGCGGCGATCACGTCGTCATGCGGGATGCGCTGGTTGTCCACCAGCACCCCGCCGTTGTGCCGCACCGCCGCGGCGAAGGGCGCGGCCCAGCGGTTCTCGTACAGGATCAGCACGGCCGCGAAGCCGGGCTCGATGCCGTCGGCGGCCGTTGCGGCGTCCTCGTCGCCGAGGATTCCGCTGGAGGCACCCTCGAGAACGGTGAAGCTCCCCACGGATCCGGGCTGCAGGCCACGCGCCTCGAAGCCGGAGAAGGTCCCGTCCTCGTTCTTCTGGACGAACAGCGCGTCGAGGACGCGGATGATCCCGCGCTCCACGAGGTCGATCAGGATGTCCGCCGCCTCGCCGGTCATCGGCGCGCCCGGCGGATATGCGAACACGACAAGGTCGATCGGGCCCAGCTCGTCTGCGGCCGCCGCGACGGCAGCGGAGACGTCTGTCTTGCCCTGTGAGACTGCACTCATTGGTTCCTCCGGGTCAGGGTGAGCCGATCATGGAGCGCCCGCCGCCCGCGCGCCTAACCCGGATCGGGTGAACTGCGCCGATGCGTAGTTGCCACGGATGGCCGCGAGGGCTTCGCACCGATGCTCAGCGGTCCTCCCGCGTTTACGGTCGCCCGATGCAGATGCCGTTCAGGACCGAGACCGACGCTTTCCGCGTCGCGGTGGCGCTGGGGCTCGTCGGCGCGGCGTCGCTCGTCCTGGGCTTCCTGGTTTCGCGCGCGTGGGGGATCGTGCTGTTCTCCGCGGGAGTGGCCGCCGGATTCGTGTTCGAGTTCAGCGGGCGCAGAAGCGGACGCGGGCCTGATCTGCGCCAGGCCGCGGAGGCCCCGCATCCGCACGGAGCGAGCGCGGGGCAGCGCCACGTGCTCGTGATCGCGGGGGAGGCGCTGAGCGGACAGCGGCTCGCGGCAGAGTTACGCGGAGCCGGCGAGGGCGTGGTGGAGCTCGACGTGCTCGCGCCGATTCTCGCCACGCGCACCCACCAGCTCGCGGGGGATATCGACAGCGAGCGCGACGAGGCGCGCAGGCGCCTCGAGGCGTCGCTCGCCTGGGCGGCGGAGCATGGGTTCGCGGCCAAGGGGGAGGTTGGCGACGAGGATCCGCTGCTGGCGATCGAGGACGAGCTGCGGGACTTCGGTGCCGATGAGGTGGTGATCGTGAGGAGCGCCGCCGAGCGGCGGAGCTGGCTCGCCAACCGCATGTTGCGCTACCTGGCGAAGGAGCTCGACGTGCCCGTGCGCGAGGTCCTGCCGGGAGAGGATCAGGGTTTCTCCACATTGTCCGGCGAGAAGGCGCCGACTTAGGATCGAGGACGAGATGGACCGAGAGCCCGGTGGTATCAGGCACCGTCTCCTGCTCGCACTGGCGGCCGCGATTCTCGTGGGCATCGGCGGGGCGATCGGAATCGCCGCCAACAGCGGGAGCGGCAAGACCAAGACCGTGGCCGCCACCACCACCGCACCGCAGACCTCCACGGCGGCGGTGGATCCCCACGTGGCGGCCGGCGCGCACGACTTCGTCTCCTTCGCCTGTGCGCGTTGTCACGGTGAACAGGGCCGCGGCGGAGTGTCGCCTGTGGTGCCCGCGCTCGGCACCGCGGCGAAGACGCTCACGCCGGCCGAGCTCCGCTCGATCATCGATCACGGCCTCGGCGAATCGGCGAATCCGAAGCAGCCGTACATGCCGGTGTGGGGCGCCGTGATGTCGAACACGCAGGTGAACGACCTGGTGGCGTACCTGCGCGCGGGCCTGCCGGCCGTGTCCACCGCCGTCGGGCCGCAGATCCCGAAGAACCAAGGCCCCGCCGTTGAGGGCGCCGCGCTCTACCAGTCCTACGGGTGCGTGAACTGCCACGGCCCGAACGGGCTCGGCGGCGTTCCCAACCCGCAGTCGGCGGACAAGACGATCCCGCCGCTGTCGGGCCAGGACTTCCGCAAGGAGTTCAACACCGACAAGAAGATCATCGACGTGATCCAGTCGGGAAGCGTGATCGGCAAGGCGCCGATCGTGAGCATGCCGCACTGGGGCGGGATCATCCCGCCGGACCAGATGCAGGCTCTCGTTGCCTATCTCAAGACGCTGAAGTGAGGGAGTAGGGCGTAGGGCATAGGGCGTAGGGGGAGTTGCGCTCTCCGCGCCACGGTGCCCGCGTTCGATGCGTCTACTGCAGCAATAACGGGGGGGCTCCCACGCCGATGCTGCTCCTTATTGCTGCAGTAAGCGCCACGCAGTGCGGCGCCAGCCCGCGGACGAGCGCATTCCCTACTCCCTACTCCCACTCCCGGCGTCAGCGAGCAGCAGCGCGATGAGCGCTGTTCGCTCCACCAGTGAGTCAACCAGGACGTGCTCGTGCAGCGCGTGCGCGCCGTCGCCCTCGGGGCCGAGGCCGTCCAGCACCGGCACCCCGAGGGGCGCGATGAGGTTGGCGTCGCTCGTGCCTCCCGCGGCCCCTTCGTCGAGCTGCATCCCGAGCTGCGCCGCCAGCTCCTGCGCGCGGGCGGCCGCGGCGGCCACGGCGGGCGTGCGCTCCATCGGCGGGCGGCCATGGTTGCGCGTGAGGGAGAGCCTGGCGCCATCGCGTCGTGCCCGCAGAGAGCTCAGCACCTTGTCGGCGCGCGCCTGCTCCGCCACGGTGGTGGCGCGCAGCTCGAACTCCGCTGACGCATCCGCCGCAACCACGTTCGTCCTCGAGCCGCCGCCCACGCTGCCGATGTTCAGCGTCGTGCCAAGGGCGGGCGCGCGCAGGGTGGAGATCTCTCGAAGAGCGTCCAGCAACTCGTCTAGCGCGCTCACGCCGCTTTCCGGATCGAGACCCGCGTGCGCGGCGCGCCCCTCCACCGCGATCGTGTAGGACGCCCAGCCCTTCCTCGCGGTCTTGAGCGCGCCGCCCGGGAGCGGGGGCTCCGTGACGAGCACAAGCGCGGCGTCGCGAGCCAGTTCGACGATCAGCTCGCTCGAGCTGGCGCTGCCGGTCTCCTCGTCGCCGGTGAGCAGCACGTGCGCCGGCGCGGCCAAACCCTCATGCCCGAGCAGCCGCAGCGCGCCGGTAGCGGCCACGATCCCGCCGCGCATGTCATAGGTGCCGGGCCCGGAGAGGCGGCCGTCGGCCAGCCGCCCGGGACGTTCCGCCGCGGTGCCCGCCGGCCAGACGGTGTCGTAGTGGCAGAGCACGAGCACGTGCCTGCCGCTCGCCGGGCCGAGGCGGGTGGAGAGGTGGGTGATGCCGGAACGCTCGTGGCGTTCCACCTCGCCACCGAGCTCGGCGAGTTCGCGCGCGAATGTGTCGGTCGCCGCTGCTAGCGCCCGCGGCTCGCCGCTCGGAGCGTCCACCGCGGTGAGGCGCAGCAAGCGCTCGACGAGTTCAGGTCGCGCGCGCTCGGCGGCTTCCATCAGCCGCCCAGCGAGTTCGTTCACGCGGACTCTGGAAGTGCTTCCGCGAGCACCCGTGCGGTGAGCACCCGGATGAGCTGACGCTTGTAGTCGGCGGAGCCGTTGAGGTCCTCCACGGGCTCCACCGCGGCCGCAGCAGCCTCGCCCACCGCGGCGAGGTCCACCGAGCCGGCATCGGCGCCCTCGAGCAACTCCTCCGCCTCGCCGGGACGGAGGGGCCGGACGGACACCGAGCCCACCGCGAGGCGCGCGCGGGTCACGCTGCCATCACGCACCTCGAGCCGCGCCGCCACGGTGATCGCGGGCCGCTCCCGGAACGAGAGCTTGCGGTGCACCACCCGCGCGGCGTCCGGCAGAGCGGGCACGTTCACGGACACGAGCAGCTCGCCCGGCTGAAGCGCCGTCATATAGGGACCGCGCACGAACTCGTCCACGGGCAGCCGCCGGGGCGCCGCCGCTCCCCGCTGAAGCGTCAGCTCGCCGCCCAGCGCGAGCAGGAAGGTGGCGGGATCCGAATGCGGATCGGCGAAGCACAGGTTGCCGCCGATCGTGCCCATGTTGCGCACGCGAATGTTGCCCACGTGGCGCTCCATCTCGGCGAGCGCGGGCCAGCCGCGCAGCACGGCGTCCGAGCGCTCCACCTCGCGATGCGTCACCGCGGCGCCGATCGTGAGCTCGCCGTTGGCGCTCACCTGCCGGAGCTCCGGAATGCCCTTCACGTCCACGAGCGCGGTGAACTCGGTGAGGCCCATCTTCGCCACGAGCAGGAGCTCGGTACCGCCGGAGTAGATCACGGCCTGCTCTCCCAGGCGCTCGAGCAGCTCGCTCGCCTCGGCCACCGATTTCGGGCGGTGGAGCTCGAATGGCGTGAGCTTCACGCCGTCGCCGTCTCCGCGGCGCGGGCCTCGGACAGCACGGCCAGCACCGCCTCGGTGCCGGCGCCCACGTTCACGTCGGCGCCGAGGTCGGCAAGCCCCCGGCCAAGGGCGCCCACCGCCACCAGCGGGTTGAGCGAGCGGGCGGCGGGGCCCATGTGGCCGAGGCGGAAGAGCTTTTCCTTCAGCTCGCCGTAGCCACCGCTCAGCATCACGCCGTAGCGCTCGCGAATGTGCCCGAGCGCGGTGGCCACTCCGATGCCCTCAGGGCAGCGCACGGCGGTCACGCAGTTGGCGGCGTACGCGTCGTTCTTCGGCCACAGCTCGAGACCCATCGCGCGCACGCCCGCGCGCGTGGCGCGCGCGGCCAGCGCATGCCGTGCCACGGACGCGTCCACGCCGCCCGTGTCGAGCACCTCGCTGAGCGCGGCGTTCACGCCGTTCACGTCGGACACCGACGGCGTGTACGGGAATGCCACCCGCCCGCCGTCGATCCACTTGTGCTTCCAGTCGAGCAGGGACAGGAAGGATCCGCGCGGCGCGCTCGGGTTGTCCTCCATCACCTGCCACGCGCGCTCGCTCACGCTGATGAGGGACATGCCGGGAGGTCCGGCGAGGCACTTCTGCGGGCCGGCCACGGCGAGGTCCACGTGCCAGTCGTCCACACGCACGTCCGTGCCGGCGAGCGCCGACACCACGTCCGCGAACATCAGCGCCCCGTGCTCGTACGCGAGCGCGCCGATCTCGGCGAGCGGATTCTCGATCCCGGACGGGGTCTCGGAGTGCACCACTGACACGAACTCGATGCCCTCGTTCTCCTCGAGCAGGCGCGCCACGTCCGCGGTATCGATCGCCTCGTCGTACGGCACCACATGCTCGATCACCTCGGCGCCGTAGTCGCGCAGCCAGTCGCCGAACCAGGCCGCGTACACGCCGGATACGAGGTTGAGCGCGCGCGTGCCCGGCCGGATCAGCGCGCGGGCGGCAGCCTCGAGGCCGAGCACCGCCTCGCCCTGCATGAGCACCACGTCGTTCTTCGTGCGCATCACCTGAGCGAGCTTGCGCTCGGTGTCCCGGAAGTGCTCGAGGAACACGGGGTCGTAGTCGAAGATCACCGGCGAGCCGAGCGCCTGGAGCACCCGCGGCGAGACCGCGGTGGGGCCGGCGGTCAACGTGAAATCGGGCGGCTCCATCGCTTGCTCCTCCTCAGTTGGAGTGTTGGATCGGCGAGCTCCAGCCGGCGTCGTCGTGGCCGCACGGAATGGCGCCGTCGTCGTATTGCGTGACGAGCCTCTCACCCTGGAGCACGGTGCAGTAGGCCTGAATGTGCGGGTCCCCGAAGTTCACGTTGCAGCGCACGACCCCGGCGCCCCGGTACTGGCGCCCGGTGGCCACGCAGGCGATCCAGTGGGGGCGGAGCAGGCGCTGGTGCATCCTCACGCCGAGCTTCTGCTTGGCCACGGCCAGGCTAGGCGTGCGGTAGGGCGCCTTGGCGTCAGAGCCCGCTGTGAGAGCGAACACGAGCACCACGAGCGCCGCGGCGAGCACCGCGCCGCCGGCCACTAGACGCCAGCGCCTGGAGGGGTTTCTAGGGCTTGATGACAAGAACGACGAGTCCGCGAAACTGTTCGCTGTCAATTGTTGACAGTCAGCACCATACCAGATACCGTGCGGCGCCGAGACCGCCCATCAGGCGGCTTGCGGGGCTCCCCGGAGGGGTCCCGTGGTCCGGTTTGGACTCTGCCTACAAGAAGGGGGAACGACTCTCCATGCAAGTCCTGAGAAGGCGCGCGCTACGGGGCATCGGCCTGCTGGCCGCCGTGGCGCTGCTCTCGCTCCTGGTGGCGGCCTGCGGCTCGAGCAGCAATAACAGCTCGACCAGCTCGACCGCCGGCGGCGGGGGCGCAAGCACGAGCAGCAGCGCGAGCAGCAAGGTGAAGACGGTCGCAATCGTCACGCCCGCGAAGACGAACGACTACGGCTGGAACTCCCAGGGCGTGGCAGGCGCGAAGAGCGCCGCGAGCGGGGTGGGGGCGACCGTGAAGGTCACCTCGAACATCGGCTACGACAAGACGCCGACGGTGCTGCGCCAGGTCGCGCTCACCAAGCCCCAGCTGATCATCGCCCACGCCAGCGGTTTCGACACCGCGGCCCAGCGGATCGGCCAGCAGTACAAGATCCCCACGGTCACCTACGACATCCCGACGATGAAGCAGCCGGGCGCGGTCTCGAACATCACGACCGAGAGCCAGCAGGCCGCGTACCTCGCGGGAATCCTGGCGGCGCACCAGTCGAAGACGGGCAAGGTCGGCGTGATCATCTCGGCGTCCGACTCGAACTGGTTCAAGATGGCCGGCGGCTACATCGCGGGCGTCCACAGCGTCAAGCCGAAGATGCCGGTCTCGTTCGCCGAGATCAGCTCCGCGGGCTATGACGACGCCGCGGGCGGCAAGCGCGTGGCCACCAGCATGATCGCGGACGGCGCCGATGTGATCCTCACCATGGGTGACGGCGCGTCGTTCGGCTACCTCCAGGCGATCGAGACGGCGAATGCCGGCCACAAGGTGTGGATGATCGGCGACATCGGCGACATGACGCCGATCGACAAGAAGGGCGTGTTCCTGTCGTCGGTGCTGTGGAACTTCGACGGCGCGTACAAGCAGTTCATCAAGGAGATCGACAACGGCACCTTCGGCCAGCAGGGCTATGACCTCACGCTGGCGAACGGCGGCGTTTCACTCCTGAAGACGAAGTACATCCCGGCCTCCGTTTGGAGCGACATCCAGGCTGCCCAGAAGAAGATCATCTCGGGTCAGATCCAGGTGCCGAACTACTCCAAGATCGGCCAGGTGAAGGCGGCGCTGAACGGGTGAGCGCCGCACCGCATCTCAGCTCCGGGACGGCGGGCGCAGGACAGCGCCCGCCGTCCTCGGGCGCTGCCCCGGTGGTCGAGCTGATCGGCATCAGCAAGTCCTTCCCCGGCGTTGTGGCGAACGACGACATCACGTTCGACGTCCGCCGCGGGGAGGTCCACTGCCTGCTGGGTGAGAACGGCGCCGGCAAGTCCACGCTGATGGGCATCCTGTCCGGCATCCAACGGCCGGACGCGGGCCAGATCAAGGTGGACGGCCGGGTGGTCGACATCGGCTCGCCTCGGGATGCGCTCGAGCTCGGCATCGGGACCGTGTACCAGCACTCCACGCTGATCCCGGCGCTGAGCGTGCTCGACAACCTGATGCTCGGGGACACGCACAAGCTGCGGCTGGATGGCGAGGCCGCGCGGAAGCGGCTCGAGGAGATCGGCTCCACGCTCGGTGTGGAGGTGGATCCATCGGCTCGGGTCGCGGACCTCGCGCTGGGCCGCCAGCAGCAGGTGGAGATCGTGAAGGCGCTGTGGCGCGGGTCGCGGCTGCTCATCCTCGACGAGCCCACCTCGATGCTCACGCCGCAGGCGGTCGAGGAGCTCTACAAGGTGCTCTCGGGCCTGAAGGAGAACGGGCTTGCGGTCATCTTCATCACGCACAAGCTTCATGAGGCCGCGTTCCTCGGCGACCGCATCTCGGTGCTGCGGCGCGGCCAGCTGATCGGGACCCTCGACGAGCCGGCCGTCAAGTCGGCCACGCCCGAGCAGCTCGAGCAGCGCATCGTCGAGATGATGTTCGGCGACACCGCCACGAGCCTCGCGGATGTCGCGGAGCTGAAGGTGGACCTCAGCGAGGCGGCGGACGCTGAGGCCGCGCAGGCGCAGCCGGCTCCGGTGAGCGCCGAGGAGGCGCTCTCGCTCGAGCGGGTATCGGTACGGGGCGAGGGCTCGGAGCCCGGCCTCCAGGACGTCTCGCTCACGCTCCGGTTCGGGGAGGTGCTGGGCGTCGCGGGCGTGGACGGCAACGGCCAGCGCGCGCTCGCGGAGACCATCAGCGGCCAGCGCAGGCTGCAGCGCGGCGAGGTGAAGTTCCTCGGCGCGCCCGTCGGTCACGTGGGCGTGACCGGCCGGCAGAAGCTCGGACTCCGCTACCTCACCGACGACCGGCTGGGCGAGGGCATCGTCTCGGGGCTGCCGGTGTCGATGAACATCTTCCTCAAGCTGATCGGCGAGGCGCCCTTCTGGCGCCAGGGCCGCATTCGCAGGAGCGCGATCGACGCGCGCTCGAAGGAGCTGGTGGAGCGCTTCGACGTCCGCACACCGAGCATCGACACTCGCGCGGGCACGCTGTCGGGCGGCAACATCCAGAAGGTCCTGCTCGCGCGCGAGCTGTCATTCGACTCGAAGGTCGTGGTCTTCCACAAGCCCACATACGGCCTCGACCTGAAGACCACGCAGACCGTGCGCCAGATGATCCGCGACATGCGCGACGGCAAGGCCGCGCTCGTGATCTCCACCGACCTCGACGAGCTGCTCGAGGTGTCGGACCGCATCGCGGTGCTCTCGCGAGGGCGCATCGTCGGCGAGGTGCGGCCGGGTCCGGGCGCCGCCGAGGAGATCGGCCGGCTGATGATCGGCGACGTGTCGCTGGGGGCCGACGCGGCATGAGCGCGATTCAGGCCCGCGAGGCGATGCCGATGGTCGACGAGCCGATGCGGCCGCAGCGTTCGCGCACCGCCGCACGCGCGATCGACCTGCTGGTGCGCTCGCTCGTACCCGTGATCCTTGCGCTCGTGGCAGGCGGGATCCTGCTCGTGATCCTTGGCCGCGACCCGATCCAGTTCTACTCGGACATCTGGAACGGCGGCGTGTCGCAGGGCTCGTGGCAGGACAGCGCGATGCGCATGGCGCCGCTGCTCTTGATCGCGGTCGGCCTGATCTTCGTGTTCCGCGCGAACATCTGGAACCTCGGCTATGACGGGCAGTTCCTGCTCGCCGCGGCCGTGCTCTCGGGCTTCGGCCCCTCGCTCGTCACGCACACGCCGCTGTGGCTGGCAATGACGATCCTGTTCCTCGTGGCCGCCGCGGTGGGCGCCGCCTGGACGGTGATACCGGCGGGCCTCAAAGCTGTCTACGAGACCAACGAGATCATCACCACGCTGATGATGTCTTTCATCGGCGTGGGGGTGGCGAACATCCTCGTGAAGGGACCGTTCCAGGACCCGACGGTGAACATCCCGCAGACCAAGGTCCTGCCGATCAACAAGATGCTTCCCGCGATCCCGAGCACGCGCGTGCACTGCGGCGTGCTGGTGGCGATCGCTGCCGCGCTCGTGGCCTACTACGTCCTCACGCGCACGGCGTTCGGCCTGCGGATCCAGGTGCTCGGCGCAAACCCGCGGGCCGCCCGTCACGTGGGCGTGCAGGTGCGCAAGCTGATCATGTCGAGCTTCCTCGTGAGCGGCGCGCTGATCGGTGCCGCGGCCGCGGCCGACATTCTCGGGGTGTGGGGCTACTCGCGCGCGAACTGGAACCCCGCGTACGGCGACACCGTGATCCCGTTCGTGTTCCTGGCACGGCTCAACCCGCTCGCGGTGATCCCGTTCATCGCCTTCTACGCGGTGCTGTCCACCGGCGGTGACCTCGCGGCTCAGAACGCCAACCTGCCCACGGACTTCCTGCTCGTGCTCGTGGCGCTGATCCTCCTCTTCATGACGCTGATCGAGTTCGTGGGCCGGCGCCGCGAGCTCGGGCAGAGCTACCTGCCGGAGGGCCTGCGCGAGGTGTTCCGCAAGCCGTTCATCCGCCGCCGCCGTGAGGTCGCTCCGGACACGCCGGAGGCCGCATGAGCTCGATCTTCCACCAAACGGTGCTCACGGCACTGATCTCCGGCGGCATCGTGGCCGGCGTGCCGCTGATGCTCACCGCGATCGGCGAGACGATCTCGGAGCGCGCCGGGGTGCTCAACCTCGGGCTCGAGGGCATGATGCTCGTGGGCGCGTACGTCGGCTTCATCGGCGCCTACTACGGGCACTCGTCGTGGCTCGGCTTCCTGCTCGGCGCGATCGGAGGCATGATCGCCTGCTCGTTCATGATCGTGCTCTGCGTCTGGCTCGGGCTCGACCAGATCGTGGTGGGCATCGCGATCACGCTGGCCGGCGAGGGGATCACGAGCGTGCTCCAGGGCGCGCAGTTCGGCACGAGCTATCCGCGCCTCGGCGCGATGGCGGAGGTGAACATCCCGCTGCTTCACAAGATTCCCGTGATCGGCCCGGCCATGTTCGAGCAGCACCTGCTCGTCTATCTCGGAGTCGCGCTCGTCTTCGTCCTGGTCTGGGTGTTCCACAACACCAACGTCGGCCTCAACCTGAATGCCGCCGGGCAGAAGCCCGAGGCGCTCGACGCCGCCGGCGTGAGCGTGATGGCCACGCGCAGCTACGCAGTGCTGTGCACCGGCGCACTTGCCGGCATCGGCGGCGCGTATCTGTCGATCATCGGCGCGGGCGTGTTCACGCCGTTCATGACGCAGGGCCAGGGCTACATGGCCATCGTCATCTGCATGCTCGCGCGCGGGCGGCCCGCGTGGGTGCTCGTGGCGTCGTTCCTGTTCGGCATCTGCCTGTCGATCACCACCGCGCTGCAGCTCGCCGGGATCAACATCTCCACGGACCTCGTGAACATGCTGCCGTTCATCGCGATCATGGTGGCGCTGGTGCTGTTCGGGAGGCGCTCGTACCTGCCGCCCGCGCTGGCCATCCCGTACGTGCGAGGCGCTCGATGACGAGCACGCCTCCGGTCCGCAACCTCACGCTGCGCGAGCAGGTGCTCGAGCACCTGCGGGAGGAGATCCTCTCGAGCCGGCTCGAGCCGGGCGCGGAGCTCAACGAGGTCGCGCTCGCCAGCTCGCTCGGCGTGAGCCGCGGCCCCATCCGCGAGGCGCTCGGCCGCCTGGCCGCGGAGGGGCTCGTGACGATCACTCCGCGCCGCGGCGCGATCGTCACCAAGCTCAGCAAGCAGGAGTTCATCGACGCCTACCAGGTGCGCGAGGCGCTCGAGTCGCTCGCCACGCGCGTGGCCGTGCCGAAGCTCACCGACGAGGACCGTGCCGAGCTCCACCGGATGGCGGACGACATGCGCCGCTGCGCCGAGGCGGACGACGCCGCAGCCTTCTTCGAGATCAACCGCCGCTTCCACGACAAGCTCGTGGCCGCCTCGGGCAACCGCCGCCTGTTCGAGATGCACCAGCAGCTGCTCGGCCAGATGGGGCGGCTGCTGCAGAAGTCGGCTCAGCTACGTGGCGGCCTGGGCGAGTCCGCGGCAGCGCACGAGGCGATCCTCGAGGCGGTGGACGCCGGCGACGCCGACCGTGCCTCGCGGCTCATGGCCGAGCACATTGAGGTTCCACAGCGCGTGCTCGACTCGCCGGAAGCGCTCGACCTGTTCGACGAGGCGGACCCCTCGGAGATCGAAAAAGCGAGCTGAAAGGACCGCATGGCAGAGGCCACATCACGAGGCAACGGACCCCTCTTCGGAGTGAACCTGAACAATCGGGAGCCGCTGATCGCGCCGGACTACCAGCTTCCGGACCTGCTCAACCTGGCGGAGAAGGTCGAGGAGTACGGCTTCGACTCGATCTGGGTCGGCGACAGCCTCTTCTCCAAGCCGCGCTACGAGCCGATGGCGCTGATGTCCGCGATCTCGCAGCGCACGGAGCGCGTGCGCATGGGCACCGCGTGCCTCGTCACCTCGATCCGCAACCCGCTCTTCACCGCGATGGAGTGGGCCACGCTCGACGTGCTCTCCGGAGGCCGCACGATCTTCGGTCCCTGCATGGGCAGCGCCGAGGAGGGCGTGCGCCGCGAGTTCGAGGCCCTGGGCCTGCCGTTCCGTGACCGCGCGACGATCTTCGAGGAGGGACTCGCCGTGGTCAACGAGCTGTGGCGCACCGGCACGACCAACTTCAAGGGCACCTACTTCAACTACGACAACGTGTCCTTCCACTCGGGCACGGAGATGGCGCCGCTGAACCCGATCCAGCAGCCGCCGCCGATCTGGATCGTGTCGAACCCGCGCCTCCTCGGCGACCAGCCGACGGACAAGATGCGCCGCATCATGGAGCGCGCCTGCCGGCGCATCATCGAGTACGGCGACGGCTGGATGACGTGCTGCCGCGCGACGCGTCCCGAGGAGCTCACCGAGCAGATCGGCTACCTCACGGACGCCGCCGATGAGCTCGGGCGCGACTGGTCCGACTACACGGTCTCCTACCAGGTGACCATGAACATCGGCGACTCCGAGGAGGAGGCGCGCGCCGCGTTCGACGACTACATCTCGAAGTACTACCCCGAGCTGTCGCAGGCGATGGACCTCTCCAACTGGGGTCCGGTGGGCACGCCGGAGACGATCGCCGAGTGGCTGCGCGAGTTCCACGCGCGCGGGGTGGACTACTTCATCTGCCGCTTCGGAGCGATCGATCAGTTTGGGCAGGTCGAGCGCTTCGCCAAGGAGATCCTGCCCATGTTCGAATCGGAAAGGGTGAGCTGAGCGATGCCGGACGCAGCGAGCATCCGAAAGGACGCAGAGCTTGTTGTCGACGTCTGCATGACGGTCGAGCAGGACGACGTGGTGACGATCATCACCGACGACGAGCACTCGCACGAGGCCCACGCCGTGGCCGAGGTGTGCATGGAGCGCGGCGCGTGGCCCGTGGTGATGAACAACGAGATGCAGGTGCGGCGCGGGCTCGCCGACACGCACTTCCCGATGGCGCCGCCGCAGAACCTGCACGAGGCGATGACCCACTCGGACGAGATCATCATCATCACCAACCTCGAGTGGGCCAACCGCTTCGCCCACACCCCTCCCGTCAAGGAGTCGGTGGCGAACAACGCGAAGATCGCGTCGGTCGAGCCCGGCATGGGCGAGTGGGGCCTGACCATCGAGATGCTCCACGCCGCCCGCCAGCGCGCGGTGGACGCGATGAAGGCGCTCGAGGGCGTGGAGAAGGTGCGCGTGACCTCGCCGAAGGGCAGCGACTTCACGGTGACGATCAAGGGCCGCCCGCCGCTCGCGCTCGTGCCGATCAAGGAGCGCGGGATCATGATGGGCCCGCTGCCGCTCTGGGCCGAGGTGGCGTACGCCGCCGTGGAGGACCAGACCGAGGGCACGATGGTGGTCGACGGCGTGATGCTCGGCATCGGCCTGCCCGGTCAGGTGAACGAGCCGATCACCTGGACGATCGAGGGCGGCAAGGCCGTGAAGATCGAGGGCGGCGACGACGCGAAGCGCCTGCGCGAGGTGATCGAGGGCGTGGAGAACTCGACCGTGATCGGCGAGTTCGCCTTCGGCGTGAGTGACATCGCGCCGTTCGGCACGCCCTCCGAGAAGGGCCGCGTGGGCACGGTGCACTGCGCGCTCGGCGACAACCACAGCGCCTATCCGGGCGGCCAGAATGTGTGCAAGCTCCACCTCGACGGCGTGGTGCTCGACGCCACTCTCCAGGTGGTCGACGACGGCCGCTACATCATCAAGGACGGCCAGTGGGCGCTCTGAGCGACGTCCGCGCGGTCGCGCTCGACGACGTGCCGGTGATCGAGCTGCCGAACGGCAGCTGGAGCCGCATGGTGGTCACCGATCAGTCGGTGTCCGGCAACGGCGCCTCCTTGGGCTACTCGGTGTTCACGCCCGGCACGGCCACCGACCCGGTGTCGCACAAGACGGACGAGGTGGCGTACGTGCTGAGCGGCCGCGGCGAGCTGAAGCTCGACAAGGGCGCGGTCGCGTTCAAAGCCGGCGACGGCCTCTTCATCCCGGCGGGCGTGTGGCACGCGGTCGTCAACACGGGAGACGAGGACGTGGCGATGGTCTTCGGCTTCCCCTTCCCCAGCTATCCCCCAACCGAGAGGCGCCAGAGGTGACCGACCCGACCACAGGCGACGGCGCGACGACGATCGCACGCGACCCGAGCCTCGCCGAGCAGGTGGCTTGGGCCTGCCGCATCCTCGCCTCCCAGGGCTATCAGGACCTCACCCTCGGGCACGTGAGCGTGCTCACGCCGGACGGCGTGATGTACATCAAGCGCAAGGGCGTGGCCCTCAGCGAGGTCACTCCCGACGACGTGCTCGTGTTCCCGGTGCACGCCGACCTCGCCGACGCCCCGAGGGACATGCACCTCGAGGCGGTGCTGCACACCGAGGTGTACAAGCGCCGCCCCGACGTGCGCTGCGTGATTCACGGCCACCCGCTGTACGCCACGGCGTTCGGCGCCACGGACGCGCGGCTCGAGACGCTCACGCACGACGCGGTGCTGTTCACGGATCGGATCGCGACGTACGAGGGTGTGCCGGACCTGATCACGGGCGACGCTCAGGGCAAGGAGGTGGCCGACGCACTTGGCGACGGCACGGTGATCCTGCTGCGCAACCACGGCGTGCTGGTGGCCGAGCGCGACACGCCCTGGGCGGTGCTCACGGCGGTGCTGCTCGAGAAGGCCGCACAGCTGCAGTTCGTGGCGTCCGCCTACGGCGCTCTGCGCCCGATCCCGGCCGGACTTGTGGAATCCATCCACGCCCGCAAGTACCAGTCGGGCTTCCCGGACGAGTACTGGGACGCGTGGATCAGGGCGCTGCGCCGTGGGGGCCTTGACGAGGGGATGCCGTCGTGACTGTTGAGTTCACGCTCAACGGGAGGCAGGTGAGCGCGCCGGCGGAGCCGAACACGCTGCTGCTCGACCTGCTGCGCGACCACTTCCGCCTGACCGGCGCCAAGCGCTCGTGCGACGTGCAGGTGTGCGGGAGCTGCACCGTGCTCGTGGACGGCGGCCCGGTGAGCGCCTGCACGTATCTCGCTCACGAGGCGGCCGGGCGCGAAGTGCTCACGATCGAGGGCTTCTCAGAGCTCCCCGAGTTCGAGCACTACGCGTCCGCCTTTGAGCGGCACGCGGCTGTGCAGTGTGGCTTCTGCACGCCCGGCTTCCTGCTCACGCTGAAGTCCCTGCGCGACGCCGGCGACCTCGAGACGGAGGAGGACATCCGGCACGGGCTCGACGGCAACCTCTGCCGCTGCACCGGCTACCGCGCGATCCTCGAGGCTGCGCGAGACATCGGGGAAGTGGCGGCTTGACGGTCGTCAACGGCACCGGCACGCGCGAGGTGGGCCGCTCGCGCACGCGGCTCGACGCTCGCGAGAAGCTGCGGGGCGAGGCGATGTTCACGGGCGACATGGAGGTGCCCGGGATGCTCTACGGCCGGGTGCTGCGCTCGCAGCATCCGCACGCCGAGATCGTCTCGATCAACACGTCGGCGGCCGAGCGGATGCCCGGCGTGGCGGCGGTGCTCGTGGGGCGCGACCTGCTCGACATCGATCCCTACTACGGCCACGCGATCAAGGACCGCCCGATCATCGCGATCGAGCGCGTGCGCTTCAGCGGCGAGCCAGTGGCGGCGGTGGCCGCCGAGGACGAGGCCACCGCGGAGGCCGCGCTCGCGGCAATCGAGGTCGTGTACGACGAGCTGCCGCTGGTGGACACGATCGACAAGGCGCTCGACCCCTCGGCCCCCCTGCTCCACGAGGGCCCGATCCGTCCCGGCCTCTTCCACGGGCTCGGCAACCTCGGCGAACGCGACGGCAACATCGGCTACCGCTACAGGCTCGAATCGGGTGACGTGGCGGCCGAGTCCGCCGGCGCGGCGTTCGTCACCGAGGGCGAGTACCTCTTCCCGGCGGTCTACCAGTACGCGATGGAGACGCACTCGGTGATCGCGGACTGGAAGCCGGGGGAGATCGCGATCTGGGCGAGCTGCCAGCACCCGTTCCTCGTGCAGGCTGAGATCGCCGACCTGTTCGGCCTGCCGATCGGCGCGGTGCGGATCCAGGTGCCGTACCTCGGCGGCGGCTTCGGGTCCAAGTCGTACACGAAGATGGAGCCGCTCACGGTGGCCCTCTCGCGCAAGGCCCGGGCGCCCGTGAAGATCGTGAACCGCGTGGAGGAGTCGATGGTCACCTCGCGCCGGCACGGCATGCGGTGCTGGATGCGCACCACCGCGGACGCCGAGGGCACGCTCCTCACCCGCGAGTCGCGCTTCTGGCTCGACACCGGCGCCTACATGGACAACGGCCCGCGCGTAACCGCCACCGCGGCCGACGCCGCGCCCGGCCCGTACCGCTGGCGCGCCGTCGACATCGACGCGATGTGCGTGTACTGCAACACCGCGCCCTCCGGCTCGTATCGCGCGTTCGGCGCAACGCACCTGCAGTGGGTGGCCGAGTCGCAGCTCGACGAACTTGCGCGCAGGGCAGGCATCGACCCGTTGGAGATGCGCCGGCGCAACCTGCTGCGTCCAGGGGAGCCGGTCCGCCCGGATGGCTCCGGCAAACCCTTGGACGCGGACTTGATAGGCGACGTGGAGCGCGCCGCCGCCGCCGTGGGCTGGGACGATCCCAAGGGTCCCCGCGTGGGCCGAGGGGTGAGCGTGGGCCTGCTGGCGGCCGGCGCCCACCCCGTGTCGCGAGCATCCGTCCGGATGCGGGCGGACGGCTCGGTGGAGGTGAGCGTGGGCACCACGGAGATGGGCCAGGGGCCGCGCACGGTGATGGCGCAGATCGCGGCCGAGGAGCTCGGCACCTCGAGTGATCGCGTGCGGGTGCTCGGCGCCGACACGCGCTTCACCCCATACGACCGCTCCACCGGCGCGAGCCGCTCCACCACGCTCGCCGGCAAGGCCGTGCAGAACGCCGCGGCCGCCGTGGCCGCCAAGCTGCGCGAGACCGCCTGCGAGGTGTGGGACGTGGCGCCCGAGCTGATCGAGCTGCGCGACGGATGCGCCGCCTTCGGCGACGAGCAGATGGAGTTCCCCGAGGTGATCGCCAAGCGCTTCGGCTTCAGCGGCGGGGAGATCATCGAGGGCGGCGAGGTCCGTCCCACCGGCGGCGACTCCGGCTCGTACGCGGAGGGCCCGGTGTTCTGGGAGGTTTGCGTGGCCGCCGCCGAGGTGGAGGTGGACCCCGAGCTCGGCCAGGTGAACGTGCTGCGGACGGCCACGGTGGCGGACGTGGGCAGGGCGATCAACCCGCAGCTGGTGGAGCGCCAGGACGAGGGCGCGTTCATGCAGGGCTACGGCAACGCGATGTTCGAGGAGATGGTCTACCGCGACGGCGAGCTGATCAACGACAACCTCCTCGAGTACCGCGTGCCGCGCATCCAGGACCTGCCGCAGCGGATGACTTCGATCGTGGTGGAGAACGAGGACGGACCCGGCCCGCACGGCGCCAAGGGCTGCGGCGAGGGGGCGCTCGCCGCGGTGCCCGCCGCGATCGTGAACGCGCTCGGCGACGCCGGCGTGCCCATCACCGAGCTGCCGCTCACGCCCGAGCGCGTGTGGCGGCGCCTGCAAGACCTTTCTGAACCCAAGAGCACGGAGGAACTGACATGACGGAGATAACGCGCGCGACCATTCTCGGCACCGGAACGATGGGGCCGGGCATGGGCGCGGTACTGGCTCGCGCCGGCATCCAGGTGGCGCTCTACGACGTGAGCTCCGAGGCACTCGAGCGCGCCAAGGGCGGCCTCGAGATCGCAAACGGCGTGCTCGACCGCCTTGGTGCCGGGGCCTCGGACGGCGGCGGCGTGAGCTTCGAGCCCGATCTGGCCAAGGCGCTCGAGGGCGCCGAGGTGATCGCGGAGGCTGTGCCCGAGAAGCTCGAGCTCAAGCAGCAGGTGATCGCGGACGTTGAGCAGCACGTGTCCGACCAAGCGATCATCGCGTCGAACACCTCCGGCATCCCGATCACGAAGATGGCCGAGGGCATGCAGCACCCCGAGCGGCTCGTGGGCTGGCACTGGTCCAACCCGCCGACGCTGATCCCGATGAACGAGGTGATCCGCGGCGAGAAGACCTCTGACGACGCCGTCCGCACGATCGAGGAGCTCACGCGCCGGATCGGCTACCACCCGGTCACGCTGAAGAAGGAGGTACCGGGCTTCGTGGAGAACCGCGTGCTCTACGCGATCATGCGCGAGTGCCTCGCCCTCGTGGACGAGGGCGTGATCGACGAAGAGGGACTCGACCTCTGCGTGCAGTGGGGCATCGGCTACAAGCTCGCCGTGATCCCGCCGATCCATCTGCTCGACGTCGCCGGGCTCGACATCTACACGAGCGTGGCGAGCTACCTCAACCAGGACCTGTCGGACGAGAAGGGCGTGTCTTCCACCGCCCAGAAGCTCCATGACGAGGGACGCCTCGGCATCAAGGCCGGCGGCGGCTTCTTCGAGTACACGCCAGAGCTCGCGCAGCAGCTCCAGCAGGAGCGTGCGGGCAAGCTCGTGGCGGTCCGCAAGGCACTCAGCTAGAGAGGACTCGCGATGGCCAAGGCAACGAAGGTGCGCCTGCTCGACGGCGGCTCGCTCGTGATCGACCAGTCGCACATCACCTGGAACGTGGGCTGCGGGACGCCGGTGCGCTTCCCGGTCTACAGCGTGCTCGTGGAGCACCCGGACGGGCTGATCATGTTCGACTCGGGCTACGACATCGACGTGGTGAACGAGTTCCTGCCGTTCGAGCTGCCCGAGCAGACCGAGCAGCAGACCGTGCCCGCGCAGCTCGAGCTGTGCGGGTTCAAGCCGGAGGACGTTGACGTGCTCGTGAACTCGCACCTCCACTTCGACCACTGCGGCGGCAACAAGCTCCTCCCGAACGCCACCGTGTGGATGCACGAGCTGGAGATCCGCGAGGCGCGCTCGCCTGAGCCGTTCGAGCGGCTCGGCTACGCCGACCGCACCTGGGACCACTCGGACGCGAAGTTCAACCTGGTGTCCGGCGACCTCTCCGTTGCCGACGGCGTGCATCTCTTCTACACGCCGGGCCACACCATCGGCCACTACTCGATGCTCATCGAGATGGACGGCCGCCGGCCGCTCATGTTCATGGCGGACGTGAGCTACACGCCGGCGGCCTACGCGGCCGACCAGCAGGCCGGATTCCACAACGACCCCGTGGCCGGCGTGCGCTCGATCCGGCGCGTGAAGCAGCTCGTGAAGGAGTGGGACGCGGAGGTGTTCTTCACGCACGACATGGACGCCTACGGCACCTACAAGCACGCCCCCGATCACTACGCCTGAGGAGACCGCTGAATGAGGTTTGAGAACAGAGTCGCGATCGTCACCGGCGCCGCGCAGGGCATCGGCAAGGCGATCGCCGAGAAGCTCGCGTCCGAGGGCGCGACGATCGTCGCCGCCGACATCCAGGGCGATGGCGCGAAGGAGACCGCGGACGCCCTGGGCGGGACCGCGGTGGAGATCGACATCTCGAAGGAGGGGGACGCCCAGCGGATGGTGGACGAGGCGCTGTCGGCTCACGGCAAGGTGGACGTGCTCGTGAACGCCGCGGCGATCGTGCCCTTCGTGGCCTGGGACGACGTCGACTTCGACTACTGGCGCAAGATCATCTCGGTGAACCTCGACGGCGCGTACCTCGTGTCGCGCGCGGTTGAGAAGCCGATGCGCGAGGCGGGCTACGGGCGCATCGTCCTGATCGCGTCCAACGCGTTCTTCGCCGGCACGCCCAACATGGGCCCCTACCTGGCGGCCAAGGGCGGCGTGGTGGGCTTGACCCGCGCCCTGGCCACCGAGCTAGGGAAGTACGGCATCACCGCCAACGCTGTGGCGCCCGGCATCACGCGCTCACCGGCCACGTTGAACTCGCCGCACAAGGAAGCGTTCGACTTCGTGCAGTCGCTGCAGGCGATCCCGCGGCACGCGGAGGCGGAGGACATCGCGCCGGCCGCGGCGTTCCTCGCCTCAGAGGAGTCCGGCTGGGTCACCGGCCAGGTGATCGTGGCCGACGCCGGGCACATTCGCGACTGATGCAGGTCTCGCGCGCTGGGGCGATCCTCGCGGTGGCGAACGTGGAGCGCTCCGTGGCGTTCTACTCGGAGCGGCTCGGGTTCGAGGTGGAGGCCACCTACGACGACCCGCCGTACGCCACGCTTGCCTGCGCCGGCACGCGCATCTCGCTTGCCGAGCAGGGACATCCGGCCGAGGACCGGCCGGGCGTGACGATGAACGCCCCGGCGGATCCGTCCTCGCTGCAGGTCGTGCTCGTGCTCGAGATGAGCGGCGTGCGCGACGCCTATGAGGCGCTGAAGGCTGACGGCGTTCGCTTCCTGGCCGAGCCGTACTCGCCCCCGTGGGGCGGCCACCGCTGCTTCGCGATCGACCCTGATGGATATCTAGTTGAGCTGGAGGAACCCGCATGAAAGCCGTCCGCCTGATGGGACCCGAGGATCTCCGCGTGGATGACGTCGCCGAGCCCGAGCTGGCAGGTCCCGGTGACGCGATCGTTCGCGTCAAGCAGACCGCCCTCTGTGGCGCAGACCTGTTCCCGTACCACGGCATGACGCCTGGCTTCGAGAGCGGCACCGTGCTCGGCCACGAGTTCGTGGGCGTGGTGGAGGCCGTGGGCGACGGCGTGACGTTCGTCAAGCCCGGCCAGCGCGTGGTGAACACGAGCATGATCTCCGACGGCACATGCCCGCACTGCCGCGCCGGGCGCGTGACGCAGTGCGAGACGCGCGCGCTGTTCGGCTACTCGGGCGTGTATCCGCGGCTCGAGGGCGGCCAGGCGGAGCTCGTGCGTATACCCAACGCCAACCGCTCGCTGCTCGTGATCCCCGATGGCGTGTCCGACGACGACGCCGTGTTCCTGGCGGACATGCTGCCCACCGGCTACGCGGGCGTGCGGCGTGGCGAGGTGGCGCTTGGCGACGTGGTGGTGGTGCTGGGCGCCGGGACGGTGGGCCTGATGGCGGTGCTGTCGGCGCGCGGGATCGCGCGCGAGGTGATCGCCGTGGACGGGGTGCCTGAACGCCGTTCGCTCGCGGAGAACTTCGGGGCGACGGCGGTCACTCCGGATCAGGCCGCCAGCGCGGTGCAGGCGGCCACCGGCGGCATGGGCGCCGACACGGTGATCGAGGCTGCGGGCGTCCTGCCGGCCCTGGACGCGAGCCTCGAGCTCGTGCGGCCGCAGGGGATCGTGTCCGTGATCGGCGCGCACTTCGAGCCCGACTACCCGCTCAACAACCTGCTGATGTTCGAGAAGGAGATCACGCTGCGCTTCTCGATCGGCGACCCTACGCGTGACCGCGAGCGGCTGCTCGCCACCATCGAGGCGGGCGTGATGAAGCCATCTGACGTGGTCACGCACCGCATGTCGCTCGATGAGGCGCCAGACGCCTACAAGCTGTTCGACGCGCGTGAGGCGACGAAGGTGGTGCTCAGCCCCTAGCGCTCGCGCGCCGGGGTCGCTGCGGGTCGCATACGCGCTCGAGGCGTATCTTCTTCTCCGGGAGATGCTTTACGGCAGAGACGCGGAGCGGGCTCGGATCGCAGAGCTCCTCGATCGCGCCCGCGGAGGCCAGAGCGGGGTTCTCGTGCTTCGCGGCGAGGCCGGCGTCGGCAAGTCGGCCCTGCTCGATGACGCTCGCGAGCGGGCGGCCGGGATGACGGTGCTCAGCGGCGGCGGCGTGGAATCGGAAGCGCAGTTGCCCTACGCCGGCCTGCACCAGCTCGTGCGGCCCGTGCTTCACCACCACGACAAGCTCCCGGAGCCGCAGGCGCGCGCCCTGCGCGGGGCGCTCGGGCTCGAGACCGGCGCGCGCGATGAGTGGTTCCTCGTTTCCGCCGGCGTGCTGAGTCTGCTTGCCGAGGCCGCGGAGGAGCGCCCACTCCTCTGCCTGGTGGACGACGCTCACTGGCTCGATGACGCGTCGGCGGAGGCGCTTGTGTTCGCCGCGCGGCGCCTCGGCGCGGAGGGCATCGCGATGGTGTTCGCGGCGCGCGAGGGCGATGTGCGTACGTTCGAGGGGCCAGGTCTTCCCGAGCTGCGGGTGGGCGGGTTGCATCCGGACGACGCGGGACAGCTGCTTGACGGTCACGCCCGGCGACCGCTCTCGCCGGAGGCGCGGGAGAGGCTGATCGCCGAGACGGGCGGCAACCCGCTCGCGCTGCTCACGCTCTCGTCCGTGCTCAGTGAGGGACAGCTCGCGGGCACCGAGCCGCTGCTCGACCCGCTGCCGGTGAGCGCGCGCGTGGAGCACGCCTTCCTGGCGCGGGTGCGGGAGCTGCCGGCGGAGACGCAGATCCTCCTGCTCGTGGCGGCCGCCGACGACAGCGGCGAGCTGGCCACGATCCTCGCCGCCGCGGAGGAGCTGGGGAGCGGCGCCGAGGCGCTCGATGCGGCGGATCGGGCCGAGCTTGTGAGGATCGACGGGCGGCGACTCGAGTTCACTCACCCGCTTGTCCGCTCCGCCGTCTACTACGGCGCGCCGCTGTCCAAGCGCCAGGCGGCCCATCGCGCGCTCGCGGACGTTCTCGTGGACGAGTCGGACGCGGACAGGCGCGCCTGGCACCGCGCCGCCGGATCGATCGAGCCGCACGCGGATGTGGTGAACGAGCTCGAGCATGCCGCCCAAAGAGCCCGCCAGCGCAGCGGCTTCGTGGCGGCGTCGCTCGCCTTCGAACGTGCGGCCGCGATGACGAGCGAGGCTCACCACCAGCTGCGGCTGCTCACCGGCGCTGTGGAGAGCGCCTGGTTCGGAGGGCGGCTCGAGCGGGCGCTCGTGCTGCTCGACCGGGCGCGCCCGAATGCGCGCGAGCCGATCGAGCAGGCAGAGCTGGACCGCTGGCGCGGCCTGATCGAGGTGAACGTGGGCGTGCCGGCGGACGCATGCGACCTGCTCGTGCGCGGGGCGCGCGAGATGGCTCCGGTGGACTCCGAGCGGGCGCTGTACATGCTCGCCATCGCGAGCACGGCCGCGGGCTATGCGGGCGATCCCGAGCGCGTGGTGGCCATCGCCGAGTCTTCGGCCGCGGTCCCCGCCGTGGATACGCCCGTCACACGCTTTCTGGCCCGCTTTCTCGTAGGCGCGGGGGCGTTCTTCGCGGGCGCCTACGAGCAGGCCGCGGCGGAGCTGCGCGCAACGCTCACGCTCGCCGACGATGCTGACGCGAGCGCCGGGATCATGTTCCCGGGATTGCTTCTCTTCGCCGGCGCGAGCGGCCTCTTCCTCGGTGACGATCTTGCCGCCAGCCGCTACAACGGCCGCCTCGCGGCGCAGACACGCGAGAGTGGGGCGCTCACGCTGCTCACCCAGACGATTCCGAGATACGCGCTGAGTGAAATCTGGATGGGCCGCTGGCCTTCGGCGGCGGCGGGGCTGAACGAGGGTCGCGAGCTCGCCGAGCAGGCGGGGCAGCGCCAGGTGGTGGGGCACATCCTCTCCAACCTCGCGCTCGTGGCGGCCCTTCGCGGCGACGAGGAGAGCTGCCGCTCGCTGGCGGCCGAGGGTCGCGAGCTCGCGGCCGCCCGCCGTCTCTTCCACGTGGAGCAGACGGCGCGCTGGGCGCTCCTTCAGCTCGAGCTGGGACGCGGCGCGGCGGAGGCGGCGCTCATCGGCGCGCGCGAGATCACGCGGCCGCCGGTCACGCTCTGGGCGGGGCTCGACCGGGTGGAAGCCGCAGTGCGGGCCGGGGAGCCGGAGCTCGCCCGGGAGTGGCTCGCGCCATTCGAGGCGTGGGCCACGCCGAACGGCGCCGGCTGGGCGCTCGGCGCCGCGTCGCACTGCCGAGCCCTGCTCGCGGGGGACAATGCGGACGCGGAGCGGCTCTTCACCACGGCCCTCGACTTCCACAGCACCGGGGGCCGGCCGTTCGAGCGCGCGCGCACCCAGCTCGCGTTCGGCGAGTTCCTGCGCCGGGCGCGTCGCCGCGTGGAGGCCCGCGAGCACCTGCGCCTTGCGCTCGACACGTTCGAGACGCTTCGGGCCGAGCTGTGGGCGGCGCGGGCGCGGACTGAGCTGCGCGCCAGCGGCCAGACCGCGCGGCGGAGAGAACCCTCCACCCGCGACGACCTGACACCGCAGGAGCTTCAGATCGCGCGCCTCGTGGCCCAGGGCATGACGAACCGCGAGGTGGCCGCCCACCTGATCCTCAGCCCGCGGACGATCGACTTTCACCTGCGCAACGTGTTCCGCAAGCTGGACATCTCCTCCCGGATGCAGCTCGCCGGGCTCGACCTCGACGGCGACGAGGAGGCCGCGGAACGCGGCTCCCCGTCGCTTGCGTCGAGGCCGTGAGCGGCGCTACGCCTGCGCGTAGTCGTCCACCGGCACGCCGCTGAGGCCGGACCGGAAGCCCTCCCGCCACGTCGGGTAGAGGAGGTTCCAACCGAGCTTCCGCTTGGCCTTCGCGTTCGAAGCGCCATTGACCTTTGTCATCAGCGAGACGCCCACCTCTCCGGCCAGCATGCGGCCAATGAACACCGGCACGTGCCGGGGCGGCGGGGCATGTAGAGCGCGCGCCAACTCGGGCAGCCATTCGGACACGGGGGCGGGATCGTCGTCCGCCACGTTGTAGATGCCGGCCTCGGCACGCTCGAGCGCGGCGATCGTCGCGGTGGCGGCATCGTCCACGTGCAGGAAGGAGGACACGCCGCCGCCGTCGCCCACGATCGGGAACAGGCGCTTGCGAAGGAGCGGCGCGAACTCCCCGTCGGGCGCGGCCGACGTTCCCGGGCCGTAGAGGTTGCCGTAGCGCAGCACCACGCCGGTGAGCTCGTCGGCGCCGAGCACCACCCGCTCGAGGTGCCGGACCGCCTTGAATGACCGCTGCTGCTTCTTCGGCGGGACGAGGATGAGGGGGTCGTCCTCGCTCTTCGGGCCCGTTCCGCGCCCGGCGTACCAGTTGCCGTAGCTCTGCGCGATGAACCGCCGGGCACCCGTGGCGATCGCGGCCTCGAGCAGGTGGTCGGTGCCCTCCGTGCGCAGCCGGTTGGTCATCGCGAACGACCTGTCGAAGTTCCTGAGGCTCGTCACGCCGCTGAGCGAGGTCATCTCGTGGATCACGGCTTCGGGCTCGGCTCTCATCACGGCCTGCATCACGGCCACGCGGTCAAGCCCGTCCGCAACGGTGGGCTCGGCGCCCGCGGCCAGCAGATCGCGCGCCTTCGCGGGCGAGCGTGTCATCGCCACCACCTCGTGGCCGCCAGCCACGAGCCGCGGCACGAGCCGCTTCCCGATCGCTCCGGTGGCACCTGCAACGAAGACCTTCATGTTCGCCTCCTGGGCTCGCCTGAGTTGGAAGAGGCGCGGGCGGCGGCGCGACTGGGCTGGCGCGCCGCGGCCCGCGCCGCGGGCTGCATCGGGGAGAGGGGGAAGCGACGCAGACCCATGCCGCCAACGATCGCTCGCGCCGCGTGCGCTCGCACCGGCGATCTCACCGGTTCGGATGGCCCGGCGATGGAGCGCTCCCCGCGCCGGATCGGCGCTGCCGGCGCCTGAGAAGACTGGCGATTTCACCGGTGCGAGCAGCGGGCGCTCGCGCCAATGTGAGGGACGAAATGAACGACTCCCCGGAGGTGCCCTGATGGAACGCAAGTGGTGGACGTTGCTGGCGGTCTGCCTCGGGATGCTCATGCTGCTGCTCGACATCACAATCGTGAACGTGGCGCTGCCGAGCATCGCAAGCGACCTCGGCGCTTCGTTCTCGGACCTGCAGTGGACGATCGACGCCTACGCGGTGTCGCTGGCGGCGCTGATGCTCGTGAGCGGTTCGCTCGGCGACCTGCTCGGACACCGCACGGTGTTCGCGGGCGGGCTCGCGATCTTCTCGGTGTCATCGCTCCTGTGCGGCCTCGCGTCCGATCCGCTGTTTCTCAACATCTGCCGCGCGGTGCAGGGGATCGGGGGCGCGGCAATGTTCGCCACCTCGCTCGCGCTCATCGCCCAGGAGTTCCGCGGGCGTGAGCGCGGCACTGCGCTCGGGATCTGGGGCGCGACGGCTGGCGCCTCGGTGGCGGTGGGGCCGCTGATCGGCGGCGCGCTCACCACGGGCATCAACTGGCGCTGGGTGTTCATCGTCAACGTGCCGATCGGCGCGCTCACGCTGTGGCTCGTGCTGGCGAAGGTGGCCGAGACGCGGCGGCGGAAGGTGCGCCCCGACTGGCCGGGCGCCGTGGCGTTCAGCGGCGCGCTGTTCGCGCTCGTGTATGCGCTGATTCGCGGCAACCCGGACGGCTGGTCGAGCACGGGCGTGGTCACGGCGTTCGCCGCGGCCGCCGTGCTGCTCGTCGCGTTCGTCGGGATCGAGCGCGTCCGCCGGGACCCGATGCTCGAGCTGGGCCTGTTGCGGCGGCCCGCGGTGGTCGGCGCCTCGCTGGGAGCGATCGCGCTTGCCGCGTCGCTCTTCTCGATGCTGCTCTACATCACGCTCTACCTGCAGGGCATCCTCGGCTATTCGGCGTTCCAGGCGGGGCTGCGCTTCCTGCCGCTCACGCTGCTCGTGCTGCTGGTGGCGCCCGCGGCGGGCAAGCTCTCGTCGCACGTGCCGATCCGGCTGCTGCTCGCAGCCGGCCTGGGGCTCGTGGCGGCGGGGCTCGCGCTCATGACGCTGGTCAGCCCCAGCTCGGGCTGGACCGCGTTGCTCGCCGGATTCATCGTCGCGGGCGCGGGCTCCGGACTCACCAACCCGCCGCTCGCCTCCGCCGCGATCGGGACCGTGCCGGAGGAGAAGGCCGGCGTGGGCTCCGGGGTGAACAACACGGCGCGGCAGGTGGGCATCGCCGCCGGGATCGCGGCGCTGGGCGCGATCTTCCAGAGTCGCGTCCATGAGGTCCTTGGGGAGCGGCTCGCGCAGCTCGGCCCGCAGCTCGGCGCTCATCGCCAGGCGATAGCGCACCAGGCCGCCACCGGAAACCCGGCGGACGTCCTCCACTCGCTCCCGCCGTCGCTTCGCGCGCCGGTGGCCGATGCGCTCCACGTCGCGTTCGTGAGCGGCTTCGACCGCATCCTCTGGATCGCCGCCGCCATCAGCCTCGCCGGGGCGATCGTGTCCCTCGTCCTTGTGCATCAGCGCGACATCGAGGTGCGCGTGGATGAGCCCAGCCTTGCCTCGAAGGGACAGCTCTCGGATGTGCGCGCGTATTGACGTCCACCACCACTTCTTCACGCCGAGGCTCGTTGAGGAGCTTCGGCGCGTGGGAGCCGAGCAGGTGGGCGGTGCCGCCCTCTCGTCGGCCTGGCTGCCCGAGGAGTCGCTCGCGATGATGGACCGCTATGAGATCGACGCGGCACTGCTGTCCGTGCCCGTTCCCCTCCAGTTCGGCGACCGCGCGCTCGCGCGCGACGTTGCGCGCTCGCTGAACGAGTTCGGAGCCGAATGCGTGGCCGCCTCCCCCGAGCGCTTCGGGCTGCTCGCCGTGCTGCCGCTGCCCGACGTGGAGGGAGCGCTCGCGGAGATCGCGTATGCGCTGGACGTGCTGGGCGCGGACGGCGTCGGCCTGCTCTCGAACCACGCGGGCGTTTACCTGGGCGATCCGCGCCTCGACCCCCTGTTCGCTGAACTCGACCGGCGCGGCGCGGTGGCCCACGTGCACCCCACCAGCGCGGTCTCGCCGGTTCCCGGGCTCGAGCCCTCGCTGCTCGAGTTCGTGTTCGACACCACCCGCGCGGCGGCCGGCCTCGTCGTGTCCGCCACGCTCAAGCGCCACCCGAACCTGAAGCTCATCCTCTCCCACGCCGGCGGCGCAGTTCCCTTCCTGCATGACCGGATCGTCGACCGCGGGCCGATACTCGCCCGCGTCAGGCGCGCGAGCACGGCGCCGCCGTCGCCCGCCGAGCTGCAGCACCTGCTCGGGGAGGCGCTCGCGCAGGCGCGCTCGATGCTCACGGGCCTCTACTACGACACCGCTCTCTCCGCCACGCCGACGGTGTTCGGCGATCTCCTGGAGCTGGCCCGGCCCGGGCACATCCTGCTCGGCACCGACTTCCCGATGGCTCAGGAGGTGGGCATGAAGATGACCATCGAGGGGCTTCAAGTGCTTGCGGGCCATGACAGTCTTCCCGCAATCGAGGGCGAGAACGCCAAGGCGCTGTTCCCGCGCCTCGCCTCGGGTCGATGAGCAGCCAAGCGACACCCGTGCCGGCACGCCACCGCGTTGTGGTGGTGGGCGGCGGCTTTGGTGGCATTCAGGCGGTGAAGCGCCTCGCGGGCGCTCCGGTGGAGGTGACGCTCGTGGACCGCCGCAATTTCCACCTCTTCCAGCCGCTCACCTACCAGGTGGCCACGGGCGCGCTGTCTCCGGGCGAGGTCGCCTACCCGCTGCGGGCGCTGTTTCACCGGGCGAAGAACGTGCGCGTGATGCTGGCCGAGGTGACGGGATTCGATCTGAACGCGCGCGAGGTGAGGCTTGATTCCGTGGGGGGCGCGCGCACGCCGGAAACGCTCGCCTACGACTCGCTCGTGGTGGCCGGCGGCTCCGCGTACTCATACTTCGGGCACGACGAGTGGGGCGATTTCGCTCCCGAGGTGAAGTCGCTCGAGAGCGCGCTAGAGACTCGCTCGCGGATCCTGAACGCGTTCGAGAAGGCGGAGCTCGAGCCGGATCCGGACGCGCGACGCGCGGAGTTGACGTTCGTGGTGGTGGGCGCCGGCCCGACCGGGGTGGAGATGGCGGGCCAGATCGGCGAGATGGCGCGGGACACGCTGCGGCGCGACTTCCGCGCGATCGACCCACGGGAGGCGCGGATCGTGCTCGTGGAGGCGGGGGAGCGTGTGCTGTCCGGCTTCCCGCCCTCGCTGTCCGCCAAGGCGGAGCGCGCGCTTGCGCAGCTCGGCGTGACGACCATGCTGCGCAGCGCCGTGGTGGGCGTCGATCCGGCCGGCGTCACGCTCCAGCGCGAGGACAACTCCGAGTACCTGCCCGCCAGCACGGTCATCTGGGCCGCCGGCGTTCGGGCGTCCGCGCTTGCGGGGCAGCTCGCGAGCGCTGTGGGCGCCGAGCCGGACCGCGCGGGCCGCGTGACGGTGGAGAGCGACCTCACGCTCCCAGGACATCCCGAGGTGATCGCGCTTGGCGACATGGTGCGCGTGCGCGGCGCGGGCGGCGAGGTACAGCAGCTCCCCGGGGTGGCGCCCGTGGCGATCCAGCAGGGCCGCTACGCCGGACGCCTGATCGCCAACCGCGTGGCCGGCCGCGAGACCCCGCCGTTCCACTACCGCGACAAGGGCAACCTCGCCACGATCGGCCGCGCCCGCGCCGTGGCGGACCTCAACTTCGTACGCGTCAGCGGCCCGCTCGCGTGGCTGCTCTGGCTGGGCGTCCACATCTTCTATCTGATCGGTTTCCAGAACCGGCTGCTCGTGCTCCTCCGCTGGGGCTTCAGCTTCGTCACGCGCGGCCGCGGCGCGAGGCTGATCACGGGCGCCGAGGCGGGCGGCCGCTAACGCAGAGTCGCCTCGTCGCGCTGCTCACGCAGCGCTCCGGCGTGAGCACGCGCGGACGGATCGCGTCGCGTCTTGATCACGCTCGCGGCCACCGTGATTGCCAGCACCACGGCGATCACCGCGAGCGAGAGGCCGATCGATATCTCGGGAATCGAGCTGTTCTGGGTGTGCAGGTAGTGCAGGACCAGCTTGATTCCGATGAAGGCGAGCACCACCGCGAGACCCGTGGACAGGAACACGAGGCGGTCGAGCAGGCCGGTGACGAGGAAGTAGAGGGCGCGCAGCCCGAGCAGGGCGAAGGCGTTAGCCGCGAACACGATGTACGCCTCGCGCGTGACGCCGAACACGGCGGGGATCGAGTCGAGCGCGAACACCACGTCGGTGCTGCCGATAGCGATCAGGACGAGAAACAGCGGGGTGAGCGCGCGGCGGCCACCGGCGCGCGTGACGAGGCGCCCGCCGTCGTAGTGGTCGCTGAGCGGCAGCACGCGCCGGGCCACGGTCACCAGCACGTTGTCCTCGATCGACGGGTCCTCGTCGCGATGCCGGTAGAGCTGCACGGCGGTGGCCAGGAGCAGCAGCCCGAACACCAGGAACATCAGCGAGAACGCGTTGAGGAGCGCCGCGCCCAGCAGGATGAACAGCGCCCTCAGCACGAGCGCCGCCACGATGCCGATGGTGAGCGCCTTCTTCTGGTGCTCGGCGGGCACCGCGAAGGTGCTCATGATGATCACGAACACGAACAGGTTGTCCACCGACAGGCTCTTCTCCACCGCGTAGCCGGCGAAGTACTGCGCGCCGAAGTGCCAGCCGGCGATCATGCCGAACACCACGCCGAACGCCAGCGCTACGGCGATGTAGAAGACCGACCAGCCCACCGCCTCGCGGAAGCCCACGGCGTGCGGCCGCCGCCCGGTCATCACGAAGTCGAGCGCCAGCAGGAGCACGATCGCGGCGATGGTGGCGGCCCAGGCGAGGGCGGTGACGTCTAGCGAGTCCACCGCCTGGAGGCTATTGGCGGCTTTAGAGAGGTAGTCCTCGGCGGCGGACGAGCTCTGCCGCCGAGGGAGGCGCGTCCTTGAACACGTGGTGCGGCGCGGCCTCTGGCGCGGTGATCAGGCCGCGGGCGGCAACGGCGCGAAGGACGCGCTGGAGCGCGCGCCGGCGCGGCCTGACCCATGCGAACAGCGGCACCGGCACCGCTCCCGCGTAGAGCTTCGGCTCGAGCGTGGTCGGTCCCAGGTCCACCTGCTCGAAGCCGTTCTCGATCCCAAAGCGGATGACCTCGTACAGCAGCCGGAAGTACGCGCCCTCCTGCCTGCCCGCCTCCTCCTCGAACCCGCACTGGAGGAACCACAGCCACGGCCCGTCGGCGAGAAGCAGGGCGAACGAGGCGATCGACCCGTCGCGCCTGCGCATCAGCAGCACGCTCACCTCCTCGAGCTTTGCCGCCTCGCGGAAGAAGGCGGGCGTGTAGATCTCGCGCTTGGCCTCGCCGGCGCGGTGGTACACCACTCGCCACAACCGGGCCAGCTCGTCCGCCGGCTCCTCGAAGTCAGGCACGTGCTCCGCACGCAGTTCCTCGGATTGCTGAAGCGTCTCGCGCGCGCGGCGGCGATAGCGGCGCCGCATCGCCGCGAGGTAGTCGTCGAAGCAGTCGTACGGAAGGTCGATCACCGCCGTGGGCGGGATCGGCACGCAAGTGAACCCGAAGGGCGCAAGCAGCTCGCGGGCCGGACCGCCCGGAGAGGCGAAGTTCTGCACCACCACAAACTGCGCCCCTCCGCGCTCAGCCGCCTCGACGGCCGGAGCAATCAGCGCGCCCGCATCGCCGAGGAACGGATTCACCAGCGGCGTGGCGCTACCGATCTCGTACGTGCGCGCGAAGAGGAAGCCTGGCCACAGCCGCCTCACCACATCGGCCGCAGGCGCAACGAGCGGCGCGGCCATCGCGGGCAGATCCATGTCGTAGAAGCGGCCCGGCAGCGCAGCCACAGCGCGGCCATCGGAGTGGGCAGCGAGCGAGCGCGGACGCAGTCCACGCAACTCAACGTGCTCCCACGCACTCAGAAATCCGTGCCTGAGGGGCGCGTTGCCCTCCGGCACAAGCGCATCCCACTCATCAACCGCAGCAACAGCACCCACCTACGCGCGCATACCCGTCCGCCACGCGCTGAACCAGCGGCGGTCGGAGCGCAAACGAGGCCAAAACCCTCCGGCCTCCCCCTCCCTACAACTCCCCCGCCAGCAACCGGTTCCCCTTCTCGAGCTGCTCCCGCGTGGCGGCGCCCACGCTGGTCACGCCGGTTGCGCGGTTGATGCGCGCGTGGACCGCCGAGTGTGGCTCGCCCGTCTTGCGCGCCACGAGCGCGGCGAGCCGCGAGCGCTCGCCCCGCAGCCGGCGGCGCGCGGCGGACGCCGTTTCAGGCTCGGGCTCAGGCGCTGGTGGCGGAGCGGGGGCGCGCACGCGTGCCGGGCTCGCCGGAGGATCGTCCGTGGGAAAGAGCTGCAGGGTCGTCTCCGTGTAGATCTCGCCCGCGAGCTCCGCGGCGGTCGAGCTGAGCGCCTCGAACCGCTCGCCGGCGGCGCCGCGCTCCGGCGGCAGCTCAGGCTCCACCACCTCGCCGTCCTCGGCCGCCCCGAGCTCAATGGCGTGCCGCCGCTCCTCCTCTATTTGCAGCGCCAGCCGCTTGAGCCGCTCGTCGGCCGGCAGGAGCAGGTAGCTCATCTGCCGAGAGGGCGCCGGCGTGCGGCGCACGAAGCGCCCCACCACCTGGCGGAAGAACAGCTCGGTGCGCGCCGCGGTGGCATACACGCCCACGCGCAGGCGCGGGATGTCCACGCCCTCGGACACCATCAGGACAGACACGAGCCAGCGCCGCCCTGACGCGGAGAACGCCGCAATCCGAGCGCTGGCCTCCGGCTCGTCGCTCATCACGATCTCGGGCGTCTCGCCCGCCACCGACGCAAGCCGCGCCGCGATCGCGCGAGCGTGGTCTTGGTCGGATGCCACCACGAGCCCTCCCGCGGCAGGATGGCCGTCCGCGCGCACGCGCGACAGCGTGGCGTCCGCCTCGCGCAGCACTTGGCCCATCCAGTCGCCCGCGGGATCGAGGGCGGTGCGCAGCCTGCGCGCGGCCTCCGCTCGCGGCAGCACCTGCTCGAACGTCGCGCGGCGCAGCCGTCCGTCTGCTCGCCATTCCATCTCCCCGTCGTAGGGGTGGAACGCGATTGGGCGGCAGACGCCGTCGAGCAGCGCCCGCGAGTAGCCGTAGCTGTAGTCGGCGATGCTCACGCCGTCCTCGTCATAGGTCACCCACGGGATGGGCGACCTGTCCGAGCGAAAGGGCGTGCCGGACAGAAGCAGCCGGAACACCGCCCCGCCGAACGCCTCCCGCGCGCGAGTGCCCCACGCGGCGTGGTCGCCCATGTGGTGCGGCTCATCCGCGATCAGCAGCGTGGGCCGCCGCGCCGCGCGGGCGTGCACGCGCGGGCCCGCCGCGATCGTCTGGTACGTGACCGCCAGCCCATGCCGGTCCCGCGGTTCGGGGCCCTCGGCGTTGGGCCGGTTGGGCTCGAGGTCGAGCCCGTAACGCGCCGCGTCAGCCGACCACTGGCGGCAGATGTGCGTGGTGGGTGCCGCCACCACCACCCGCTCCACACGGCCGCTCGCAACCATGTCGTACGCCAATCGCAGACCAAAGGTGGTCTTCCCCGCGGCGGGCGTGGCGGAGGCGAGGAAGCTGTTCCCCGAGTGGGCGGCCACGGCATCGAGCGCCTCCCGCTGCCAGGCGCGCAGCGGCCGCCCATCGGGCCACGAAGGGAGGGCGCGGGCGCGGGCGGGAGCTGTCTGCATGCTCGTCACGGGGCCGAGCAAGGTAGGAGCGGGATCGGTCGGAAACGACCGAAATGCGCTCTAAGCAGGCATGTTGGCCGCGCCCTGCCTGATGGCCTCGCGGATGCGCGGATAGGTGCCGCAGCGGCAGACGTTCCGGATGCCGTCGAGGTCGGCGTCCGTGATCTCGCGGCCGGCCGCCTTCGCCTCCTTCACGAGCGCCACGGCCTCCATGATCTGCCCCGGCTGGCAGTAGCCGCACTGGGCCACGTCGATGTCGAGCCAGGCCTGCTGCATCGGATGCAGATCCTGCCCAGAGGTTGCGGCCAGCCCCTCGATCGTCGTGATCTCGTCGCTCGGCTTGATGTCAGAGACCGGCACCGAGCACGGGTTGAACGCCCTGCCGTTGATGTGGCTCGTGCACGCCTTGCACACGCCGAGGCCGCAGCCGTACTTCGGGCCGGTCACGCCCAAGAGGTCGCGCAGCACCCAGAGGAGCCGCACGTCGTCCTCGGCATCCACGCTCACCTGCTTGCCGTTGAGGATGAAGGTGTGAGTGGGCATCTAGCCGGCGAGCTCCAGATCGTTCGTGGGGGACTGCGGGATCGGCGGCGACGTGGGATAGGGCTCGAAGCCGAGTGGCCCGTCGTGG
Organism: Thermoleophilaceae bacterium; assembly: GCA_036378175.1. GTDB lineage: Bacteria > Actinomycetota > Thermoleophilia > Solirubrobacterales > Thermoleophilaceae > JAICJR01. The sequence goes on along the minus strand of DASUWY010000079.1, from coordinate 44,356 downwards.
TTCACCGGGAAGCTCGTGGGCGTTCTGCCGGTGGCGCGCGCGTACGCGCAGGCCACCGCGGCCATCGAGGTGCCCACGCCGAACTCGCCGGCGCCGCCCGCCTTTCCGGTGGTGGGCGGCATCACGATCACGTCCACCTCGGGCGGGACGTTCCATTGCCGCGTGTAGAAGGCGTTGTCCCAGCTTCCCTCGAGATATGCGCCCTTCTCGAGGTGCAGGCCATACGACAGCACCTGCGCGATGCCGTCCATGATCCCGCCCATCATCTGGGCCCTGAGGCCGAGCGGGTTGATCGGCAGCCCCACGTCCACCACGAACACCACCCTGGTCACCCGCGGCCCCGTGTAGCCGTCGCGGACCTTGCGGTTCACGGTCTCCGGCCGGCAGTCGATCTCCGCAATGCAGGCGGACGCGCCCTTGTATTCCTTGTGGATGGCCACGCCCTGGGCGGTACCGGGTGGCATCGGCCGTCCCCAGCTGCCGGCTGACGCCACCTTGTCCAGCACCGCGGCCAGACGCTCGTCGCGCACGAATTCCCGACGAAGCGCGAGCGGATCCTTCCCCATCGACTGCGCAAGACGGTCAACCATCAGCTCGGTGGCCGTGGTCACGTTGGGGCTGTACACGTTCCGCACGCTGCTCGTGTTGAACGTATTGAAGTCGTAGATCTCGTTCAGCAGCTGCGAGACGCTGCCGAAGTTGTACGGCACGTTGGCCGTGAGCATGAACACCGTCTGCGAGAACTGCAGCGAGTTCTGCTTCGGCAGGCTCTGGTCCATCGAGCTGAGCAGCTCGCCGATTCCCTGGGTGAAGTCGGTAGCCACGCTCGTGTGCCGCTGGTCGTAGGCGAGCACGTTGCCGCCCGCGTGGGTGATGCGCACGCGCGAGGTGGCCATCGGGTGAGCGCGGCCGTGGCGGAAGCTGTCCGTGCGGTGCCACATCAGCTTCACCGGCTTGCCGAGTTGCTTGGAGATCCAGGCCGCCTCGAAGGCTGCGTCGCAAAAGAGGTGGCGCCCGAACGAGCCGCCGCCCTCCACCACGTGCACGGTGGTCCTGTCGAGCGGGATGCCGAGGCTCGCGGCGATCTGCTCCTTGGCCCAGATCGGCGACTTCAATGAGGACCAGATCTCGGCGCTTCCGCCCCGCACGTCGGCAACGGCGCAGTTGGTCTCGAGCGGGTCGCCGGGGCGGAAGTGGAAGGTGAAGACCTCCTCGATCGTGGTGCCGGGGAGCTTCGGCGTGAGCGGCAGCTCGTTCTTCTCGAGGTCGGCGAGCACGTCGGCGTCCGACTTGCCGTCCACGGGCCCGGGCGCCCACTTCACCTCGAGCGCGCGCACTGCGTCGATGCACTGGCCGAACGTCTTCGCGCGCACCGCCACGCCGCCCTGCACGAACTGGTTGTGCTCGACGATCGCCACGTCGGTCACGCCCGGCATCGCCTTCACGGCGCTCAGGTTGTGGACCGCGAGGGCCCTCCCGTTGATCGTCGGCGGGCGGCAGAGCATCGTGGGCAGCGCGTCCGGGACCTGGAGGTCCATGGCGAACTGCTTGCGCCCGGTCACCGCCGCGAGCGCGTCGACCCTGCGCTGCTCGGTGCCGACGATCGTCTGGGCGGACGCCGCCTTCAGCTTGGGAGTGACCGCGGTGGCCTTGGACACCGCCGCCTTCTGGGTGAGGTCCGCGAATGACAGCGAGCGGCCATCCGGCGCGGTCACCACTCCGCTCTTCACAGACAGCTGCGGGGCGAGCACGTTCAGCTCGTCCGCCGCGGCCTGCACGAGCTGGCCGCGCGCCACCGCGGCCGCCACGCGCAGCGGCTCGTAGAGCGCGTGCATCGAGTTCGAGCCACCGGTGAGCTGGTTCCACACGAGCTCGGGCCGGGCGTCCGCGAGCGTCACGTGCACCCTGTCGAGCGGCAAGTCCATCTCGTCGGCAATCGTCATCGCGGAGGCGGTGGTGATCCCCTGACCCACCTCCGCGCGCGGCAGCTCGAACGACGCGCTGCCATCCGAATTCACCGTGACCTTGAGCAGCGGCATCGTCGGCAGCGCCGCCTCGGTGAGGATGTCGCTCAGGTCGTAGTGATCCACCGGCTGGACCGTCGGAATGCCGGCGGCCTTCGCCTGCTCGGTGACCAGGCCGAAGCGTGCGGCCGCCACCACCGTGGGCGCCGCAATCAGATACCCCACCATGCGGCGACGCGTGATCCCGCGCTCGCCGACTTCCCCTGCCGTCACTGGCCTCCCTCAGCCGGAACGACTCAAGGCCCGGCACCGTATAGCTCCGTCGCGCCGAAATCAACTGCGACATTCGGGTGCGCACCTTTGCTTGAGTTACCTGCGGGAACGGACGACCGGGGGGTACGTGTCGATGCGACTTTTCGCTGTGCTTTGCGCGGGGCTGCTGGCCCTTGTGTTCATGACGTCGGCAGCAGGCGCCGCTGAGTTCAGCGCGCACGGCAGCGCCGAGCAGGTGTACGTGACCGGGCTCGCGCCGAGCGAGCAGATGTCCTTGCTCGACCCCTCCGGGAACACGGTGGCCACCCAGCAGGCGGACGCGCAGGGCGGACTTCTCTTCCGCAACGTCACCCCCGGGGACGGCTACCGCGTGCGGGCGACCGACGGCACCGAGTCGGGTCCGCTCACCGTCCTCTCGAACGACCCCACGCCGCCGAGCACCGACATCTACAACCAGTCGATCCCCTCGAGCGGCTACGGCTACCTCACCACGCGCGACGGCACGAAGCTCGCGATCTACGTGCACCCGCCGCAGGACGTGGCGAAGGCCGTGCCGCTGCCGGCAGGGATCCAGATCCCGAACGTGGACGCCGGCCAGCACCCGACGCTCATCGAGTACTCCGGCTACGGCTACGCAGACCCCGCCGGGCCGCAGAACGGCATCTCGATCCTCGCCAACCTCATGGGCTTCACGGTGGTGGACGTGAACATGCGCGGCACCGGCTGCTCGGGCGGCGCGTACGACTTCTTCGAGCCGCTCCAGAACCTCGACGGCTACGACGTGATCGAGACGATCGCGCGCCAGCCCTGGGTCCTGCACCACAAGGTGGGGATGATGGGCATCTCGTACGGAGGCATCAGCCAGCTGTTCACCGCGCAGGAGCAGCCGCCCAGCCTGGCGGCCATCTCGCCGCTGTCGGTGATCGACAACACGCAGACCACGCTCTACCCCGGCGGCATCCTCAACACCGGCTTCGCCGTGGCGTGGGCGCAGGAGCGCATCCACGACGCCCTGCCCGCGTCACCGGACGGCGGCCAGGCGTGGGCCTACCAGCGCATCCAGCAGGGCGACACCACCTGCCAGGACAACCAGGCGCTGCACGGCGAGGCCGTGGACCTGATGCAGAAGATCCGCGCGAACGACCACTACGTGCCGTCGGTGGCGGATCCGCTCGCGCCGATCACGTTCGTCGACAAGATCAACGTGCCGACGTTCATGGCCTGCCAGTGGACCGACGAGCAGACCGGCGGCCACTGCCCCGATCTCGCCGAGCACTTCAGCGGGACGCAGCGCAAGTGGTTCACGTTCACGAACGGCACGCACGTGGACTCCCTCGATCCCCAGACCTACAACCGATGGTGTGACTTCCTGTCCCTCTACGTCGCACAGCAGGCGCCCGCGGTCACGTGTGCGGCCATACACCCCGCGGCGCCGGTGATCTACCAGGCGGCGATGGGCATCACGGGCGTGACCATCCCGCCCGACCCGATCCAGCTGCAACCCACCTACGCGGGCGCGCTCGCGGCCTTCGAGCAGCTGCCGGCGATCCGCGTGCTGTTCGACAACGGCGCCGGCTCGCAGCCGGGCTACCCGCAGCCAGCCTTCGAGCAGTCGTGGCCGAGCTTCCCGATCCCGGGCACGAGCGCGCGCTACTGGTACCTCTCACGCGGAGGCGCGCTGGCCGGCGCCGCGCCGGGCGGCTCGAGCGCGGACGTGTTCACATGGGACGCCCACGCGCGACCGCTCACCGACTTCACCGGTGACACGGGCTCGGGCACGAATGGGCTCTGGACAGCCACACCGCCGTACCAGTGGCAGCAGCCGCCCGCCGGGAGCGCGGCGTCGTACGTGTCGAGCCCGCTGAAGACCGACACCACGGTGATCGGCGCCGGCGCCATCCACGCGTGGGTGCGCTCGTCCACGCCGAACGTGGACCTGCAGGCCACCATCAGCGAGGTGCGCCCGGACGGCAAGGAGACGTTCGTGCAGGGAGGCTGGGTGCGCGCCAACGAGCGCAAGCTCGACGCGACGAAGAGCACCCTGCTCGAGCCGGTGCTGAGCCTGCGGGCCTCGGACGTCTCGCCGATGCCGGCGAACAGGTTCACCGAGGTGACGATCCCGCTCTACTACGAGGGCCACGTCTACCGCGCCGGCTCGCGCATCCGCGTGACCATCACGGCGCCGAACGGCGACCAGCCGATCTGGTCGTTCGGCGAGACCGACCCGAGCGGGACCGCCAGCGTGGCGATCGCGCACTCCAAGCAGATGCCGTCGAGCCTCATCCTGCCGGTGGTGCCCGGCGTGGGCGTGTCCGCGGGGCTGCCGCCCTGCCCGGGCCTGCGCGGCGAGCCCTGCCGGGACTACCAGCCATATGTGAACCAACCCGGCGCTTGAACGTTTGAGGTCCGGGAGGGACGATCCACCTCCGGACTTCGCGAAGAAGGCAGCGCACGTGCGCAAGCGGACAGTGGCGTCGGCCGAGGTGGGCGAGACTCTGGCGGGTCTCGCCCCGGCGGCCCCCACGCCACGGATGAGAAACCTGCTCGAGCGGCTGGAAGCGGCCCAGCTGTCCTCGGCAACCCTGCTGCGGGCGCAGGGAAGAGTTCAACAGGCGCGGCGGGCCGAGCAGTTCGGCGCACGAATTCGCCTGACGCTGGACGAGCCGGCCGCCGCGCGACGGATGCACGCTCGCAGCGAGAGGCTTCGCGCCTACCCCGAGCGGCGCCTGCTGTTCGAGGAGGCGCTGGACGCCGCCATGTCATTCGTGGGAGGCGACCTCGGCAACATCCAGCTGAGCCATCGAGGCAGCACCAGGCTGCGCATCGCCTTCGCTCACGGGTTCGATGCCGAGTTCCTCGAGCATTTCGCGGTGGTGGACGACGACTCGTCCGTATGCGGAAGGGCGGCGCAGCGTGGCGCGCAGACCGTGATCGCCGACGTGCGGCACGACCCGGCCTTCGCGGCGCACGGCGAGATCGCCGCGGCATCGGGTTTCCAGGCGGTGCAGTCCACACCGGTGCTGGGCCCGGCCGGCGATCTGCGCGGGATGATCTCCACCCACTTCCGCCGGGCTCACCGGCCGCAGCGGCGTGACCTTCTCATGCTGGAGTGGTACGCGGAGCGGCTTGGCGCGGTGCTCGCCGACAGGACCCCGCGACCTGATGCGGGCTCGCTTCATTAGCCCCGAATAAAGGCTCGAACTACCCCTGTGCGCTGCTGGTTTTGATAGCTAATCTCAGTGTCCAAGACTTAGATCGAGGACTAGGGAGTACATGGAAAACCAGCATCAGAATCAGCTTTGCGACGTCTGTGGGGAACGGCCCGCGGTCGTGAACGTCCGCTTTGTGAGCGGCGGCACGACCGGCAGCGCCTCTCTCTGCGGCGTCTGTGCCGAGGAGGCAGCCGGGCAGCAGCGCGGACTTGGGCCCCTCGGCGGCATGATGGGCATGTCCGGCCTCGGCCCGATGGGCGCGGCCGGCGGCCAGGCGGTGCGTGAGCGGCCGCCCAGGCAGCGCTCAGGCACCCCCGCGCTCGACCAGTTCGGGCGCGATCTCACGGCGGAGGCCCTCCAGGGCCGCATCGACCCTGTGATCGGGCGCGACGAGGAGATCGAGCAGACGGTGGAGATCCTCGCCCGGCGGCGCAAGAACAACGCGGTACTGATCGGCGAGCCCGGGGTCGGCAAGACGGCGATCGCGGAGGGCCTCGCCCGGCGCATCGCCGAGGGTGACGTGCCCGAGCGCCTTCAGGGCGCGCGGCTCGTCGCGCTCGACCTCGCCGGGATGGTGGCCGGCAGCCAGTTCCGCGGCCAGTTCGAGCAGCGGCTGAAGGCGGCGCTCGAGGAGGTGGCGAGCTCGAACGGCGAGGTGATCCTGTTCGTGGACGAGCTGCACACGGTGCTCGGCGCCGGCTCGCCCGAGGGCTCGATGGACGCCGCGAACATGCTCAAGCCCGCGCTCACCCGCGGCGACCTGAGCATGGTCGGCGCCACCACGCTCGCCGAGTTCCGCAAGATCGAGCGGGACGGCGCGCTGGCCCGGCGCTTCTCGCCGGTGCTCGTGGAGGAGCCGTCGGTGGAGGAGACCGTCGCGATCCTCCAAGGTCTGCGCAGCGCGTACGAGGAGCACCACGCCGTGGCGATCTCCGACGAGGCGATTGAGGCGGCGGCCCGGCTCTCGGACCGCTACGTCACCGACCAGCAGCTGCCGGACAAGGCGATCGACCTGATCGACCAGGCGGCCGCGCGCCTGCGCCTCCGGGCGGGCGGCTCGGGTGGCGAGCTGAAGGCTCTGCACGCGCGGCTCGCCGAGTCGCACGCCGAGAAGGACGCGGCCGTGGACGAGGAGAACTACGAGCGGGCGGCGGAGCTGCGCGAGACGATCATGGAGATCGAGTCGCGCATCGAAGAGCTCACCCAGTCGCCGTGCGCCGATGGCGAACGGCCGGACGCGAGCGGCGCGATCACGGTCTGCGAGACGGATGTGGCTCAGGTGATCTCCGGCCGCACCGGCATCCCGGTGGGCGAGCTCGTGGAGGGTGAGCTCGAGCGCCTGAACACGCTCGAGGAGGATCTCCACCGGCGCGTGGTCGGCCAGGACAAGGCAGTCGAGCTCGTGGCGGACACGGTCCGGCGCGCGCGGGCAGGACTCTCCGACGGCGACCAGCCGCTCGGCAGCTTCCTGTTCCTCGGCCCGACCGGCGTTGGCAAGACCGAGCTGGTGAAGGCTCTGGCCGAGCGCCTGTTCGCCACCGAGAAGGCACTCGTCCGGATCGACATGTCCGAGTACCGCGAGCCGCACACGGTGGCGCGCCTGATCGGCTCGCCTCCGGGATACGTCGGCTACGGCGACGGCGGCCAGCTCACCGAGCCCGTCCGCAGGCGTCCGTACTCCGTGATCCTTCTCGACGAGATCGAGAAGGCGCACCCGGAGGTGTGGAACGTGCTGCTGCAGGTGCTGGACGACGGCCGGCTCACCGACGGCGAGGGACGCACCGTCGATTTCACCAACACGGTGATCGCGATGACATCCAACCTCGGCGCGGGCCGGGCCAAGCGGCCGATCGGCTTCAGCACGGGCGCCGACTCGGTGGAGAGCGGCGATGAGCGGATGCAGGCGGCCGCCAAGCGGGCGTTCCTGCCGGAGTTCCTCAACCGGATCGACGAGATCGTGACCTTCGAGGCGCTCTCACCGCAGCAGGTGGAGGAGATCTGCCGGCTGGTGGTGGAGCGCGTTGGCGAGCGGCTCTTCGACGAGCACGGCGTGACGCTCGAGGTGAGCGACGAGCTGATCGCGCGCCTGGCGCAGGACGGCTTCGACGAGGAGTTCGGGGCGCGGCCGCTCAAGCGGCACGTGCGCCGGACGCTCGAGAAGGAGCTCACCCGGGCGATCCTCGATGGCCGTGTGGCTACCGGCACCGGCGTGCGCGCCGGGCTCGCGGAGGACGGCACGGTGGCGCTCGCTGTGTGAATTCAGGTGGCGGGGCCGCGCACGGGCGTGGCCCCGCTTTCCGTTCGTGCGCGAGGCGCGAGGGCGTAGCCCAGGATCCCGAACGGGAGCGGCAGCCAGTAGGAGAAGAGCCGGTAGGCGAAGGTGACGATCACGGCGTCACCCGCCTTCACGCCGGCCAGCACGAGTAGCGCAGTCAACCCGGCTTCCACGAAGCCGAGCCCTCCCGGCGTGACCGGGATGTTCGAGAGGGCACGGGCGGCACAGAAGGCGATCAGCACGAGGCTGGGCCGCGGGTGCGAGCCGATTGCCGCAAGCGCCGCGAGCAGCGACCCGTAGTCGAGCAGCCAGCGTCCCACGCTGTCCGCAAGCGCTCGCTTCCAGTGCGGGCCGAGCGTCCGGAGGATGAGGTCGCGCTCGCGCAGCAGGCGTGCCGGCAGCTCATGGAGCGGTTCGGACTTCGGCCGGATCCGGTTTCGTGCGCGCTGCACCACGCGCCCGATCCACTCGAGTGGCCCGTCGGTGGTGAGGAACAGAGCCCCGAGGCCGGCAACCACCGCGAACACCACGATGGCCGCGATCCCCGCCTCGAGCAGGTTGCGGTCCACCGCGCCGCGGATCAGGCTCGGGATCGCCAGCACCGGCAGGGCGAGCACCACGGCGAAGGTGAGCACGTTCACGGCCGTGAGCGCGGCGGCGGTGGACGGTCCCGGCAGCCCGCTCTGCACAAGCAGGCGGTACTGGAGAGTGGCTCCCACCGGGCCGCCGCCGGGTGCGATGTTCGACAGCGCGTTGCTCGCCAACTGGGCGGAGATCACCGGCTTCCAGCGCGGCGCATGCAGCGCGATGCGCTGCAGATCCCAGAGGCACGCCATCGAGCCCACCTGGAGCCCGAACATCACGAGGAGCCATAGGGGCGAGAAGCGCGTGATCTGACGCCATGAGCTGAACGTGTCCACCAGGGATGGGAACACGAGGTACAGCGAGATGCCGGTGACGCTCAGCCAGATGATGTTGCGGCGGAGCCGGTGCGGCTTCTGGCTTGCGCCGCGCTCGATCTCGGCCGCCGTGTCGGCGTGGCGCTCGATGGCCTGCTCAACACGGTCGCCGAGGGTGCCTGTCGGCGCGTCGCTCATGCCCTGAGTCAGGTCATCTCCGCGAGTTGTCCTTCCACCGCACGGTGCACGTTGCCATGGATGCGCTCGGCGCCGACAAGGTTGACAATGCCATCGGCGATCAGCACCGACATTACGCTCGGCTTGACCCTCGCGAGGCGCAGCGCGATCCCGCCGGCCTCCGCGAGCCGGTGCAGCTCCGCGAGCTTTGCGCTGCCCTGGGAGTCCACGAAGTTCACGCCCTCCAGATCGAGCACGAGCGCGCGCTGTTCGCCACCGTTCTCAATGAGCGAGCGCACCCGATCCTCCAGCGCCTCGGCTGTGGCGAAGAAGAGACCTCCGTCGAGGCGCAGAACGGTGATGCCGGGGAACGTCTCGTCGTCGGGGTTCTCGTGGAGGTCGCGGAACACCTGGGTGCCGGGCTCGCGGCCGAGCAGCGGGATGCCGGGCCGGGTGGCCACATAGATCAGCCAGATGAGCGAGAGCGCGACCCCGATCACCACGCCCGCGAGCACTCCAGCGGAGAGCACGCCCACGATCGCGGCCATCGCGACCCAGAAGTCGAAGCGCGTGACACGGAAGAGGCGGCGCAGCTCCGGAATGTCGATCATCCCGAAGACAACAGCGTCGATGATCACCGCTCCGAGGACCGCTTTCGGGAGGTGCGAGAACACAGGGGCGAGCACGATCAGCGTCGCGATCACGAGCCCCCCGGTGGCGAGCGACGCGACCGGCGTTCGCGCGCCCGCGGCCTCGTTCAGCGAGCTGGCCGAGAGGCTCGTGGAAACCGGCATTCCCTGGAACACGCCGGCGCCCACGTTCGCCACTCCCTGTGCGATCGACTCCTGGTTGACGTCGATGCGATAGTCGTGGCGGGCGGCGAACGCGCGGGCGTCGCCCGCCGTCTGGGAGAAGCCGATGAGCAGGAGCGCGGCTGCGGCGATGGCGATCGTGGCGTAGTGGTCCTTGATCACGCTCCAGGCGGGCAGCTCGGGCGAGGGCAGGCCGCGCGGCACGTGCCCCACAACGGCAACGCCGTGGGAGGCGAGGTCGAACAGGCCGGACGCCACCAGCCCGCCGGCCACGAGCACCAGCGCGCCCGGTACCGCCGGGGCGGCGAAACGCAGGGCGAGGATCAGCCCGAGCGACAGTCCGCCCACGAGCAGCGTCGTCCCATGCACGTCGCCCAGCGATCCGACCCAGGTGCCGAACTCTCGCCATGCGTTGTCACCTTTGGACGACGTGCCGGTGAGCTTGGGCAGCTCACCGATCACCACATCCACGGCGGCGCCCGCCAGGAATCCGGTGATCACCGCCTTCGACAGGAACTGAGCGATCCACCCCAGCCTGAAGACCGCGACGAGCAGGAACAGCAGCCCGGTGGCGAGCGTGATCGCGGCCACGAGCTGCGCGGCGTCCTTTCCACCCAGCTCGGTGGCCAGCACCGCGCCTCCCGCCACGGCGGCGAGGGACGAGCTCGGGCCGGTGGAGATCTGCCGGGAGGTGCAGAAGAGCGCGTACAGGATCGCCCCCGCGGCGGCCGCGTACAGCCCGTTCTGCACCGGCACGCCCGCGATCTCGGCGTAGCCGAGATTCTTCGGCACCACCAGCGCCGTTACCGCCACGCCCGCGATCAGATCTGTTCGCAGCCAGCTTCGGTCGTAGCCGGACAGCCAGCCCGCGGCCGGGACGAAGCGGGCAAAGCCTCGGTTCGTCGGTTCGTTGAGCTGCATCGTTCGCCCCCTCACCGGGTGGGCGAGAATGCTGCAATGGGCGATTGGACGCTCGCCGCCGTTACGGGCATCCTGCTTGCTTACATTGCGGCGCGGACGTTGCGCCCGCGCGCGCTGGCGCCCGCCATCGCGTTCACGGGCGCCGGGCTCGTCCTGGGGACGGAGGGTCTCGGCTGGATCCAGCTCGCGCCTAGCGCCGACTCGCTCAAGCTGCTTGCCGAGGCCACGCTGGCGCTCGTGCTGTTCTCGGACGCCTCGCGGATCGACCTGCGGGCACTCCGGGACGGCTATGCGGTTCCCGCTCGCCTCCTGGGAATCGGGCTGCCGCTGACGATCGTGGCGGGCACCCTCGCTGCCCTCGCGCTCCTGCCGCACCTGCTCGTGGCGGAGGCGGTCGTGCTGGCGGTGGTGCTGGCCGCCACCGACGCCGCGCTCGGCCAGGCTGTTGTGACGGACGAGCGCCTGCCCCCGTCGATCCGTCAGGGGCTCAACGTCGAGAGCGGCCTCAACGACGGCCTGTGCGTGCCGGTGCTGATCATCGCGCTCACGCTCGCGCAGAAGGAGGCCGACCGGCTCACCGCGTCCGCGGCCGTGCGGGTGGTGGCCGAGTCGCTCGGCTACGGCGTGCTGATGGGCGCGGCCGCCGGTTTGGTCGCCGCGGTGATCCACCGCCGCTCGAGGCCAACCCAGGACGAGGAGCGGCTGGAGTGGGGCTGGCTCTTGTCACCGGTGGCTGCGGCGTTCGCCTACGGCCTTGCCGCGCCGCTCGGCGGCAGCGGCTTCATCGCGGCGTTCGTGGCCGGTGGGGTGTTCGGCGCCTTCGGCGGCAGGAGGCGGCATGCGAGCCAGCCGGAGCCCACTCAGGACCTGGGCGCCCTGCTCAACGCCGTGACCTTCGTGGTGTTCGGGGCGGCGTTCATGAAGCCGCTCATCCAGGATGTGACGTGGCAGATCGCGCTGTATGCGCTGCTGAGCCTCACGGTGGTGCGGATGCTGCCGGTGGCCATCGCGATGATCGGAACCCGGTCGAGACCAGCCACGCTTCTCTACCTCGGATGGTTCGGCCCGCGCGGGCTGGCCTCGATCGTGTTCGGCGTTCTGGTGGTCCACGCCAACACGCCTCATGCCTCGACGATCGTCGTCGCCACCGCACTCACCGTCACGGCGTCGATCGTCCTGCACGGCCTGAGCGCTGCACCGCTCACGGGGCGCTACGTCCGCGCGGTGCGGCGTCAGGCGGACGCCCGGGGCGTGGAGGCGGCGCCGGCGCAGTTGAGCGTTCCTGCAGCAGCGCACTGGCCGGGGGCGCGCCGGCGGTAGGGCCTCACCCTCTTCGGGCGATGCCGGAAGGACTCCGGGCCACGACGATCCTTGTATGAGCGAGGGATCCAGCCGCCGCCTGGCGGTGCTGCTGGCCATGGCGATGTTCGTGCTCGTGGTCGACACGTCGCTGATGAACGTGTCGATCGCGAAGGTGGTGGAGGACCTCGGCACCACCGTCAGTGGCGTGCAGAGCGCCATCGCGCTCGAGGCGCTTGTGTCGGCCGCGTTCATCCTGATCGGCAGCAAGGTGGGCGATCTCATCGGCCGCAAGCGGGCCTTCGTGCTCGGCCTGCTCGGTTACGCGCTCGGCGCGCTCGCGATGGCCCTCGCCCAGAGCCTCACGGCGATCATCGTGTTCTGGGCGATCATCGGCGGCTTCGGCGCCTCGCTGCTCCTGCCCGCGATGCAGTCGCTGATCCACGGCAACTTCGAGGGCGACGCGCAGAAGAAGGCGTACGCGCTGGTCGGCGCGGCGGCGGCCATTGCGGCCGCTGTCGGGCCGCTGCTCGGCGGTTTCCTCACCACCTTCCTGTCGTGGCGGGTGGGGTTCCTCATGGAGGACGTGGTGATCATCGTCGTGCTGAGTGGCCTGAAGCTCATCCGCGATGTGCCGTACACCGGGCCTCGCGGTGTGGACGTGGTGGGCGCGCTGCTGTCGGCAGTGGGCATGGCCGGCGTGGTGATCGGCATCCTCGTCTGGCAGGAGGGCGGCGAGTTCGTGGGTCTCCTGATCGCGGTGGGGCTGGTGGGCCTGGGCTCGCTCGCCCGCTGGCTCGTTCGGCGCAAGCGCGAAGGCAAGCCCACCCTCCTCGATCCCGGCCTCTTCAAGCACGATCTGTTCCGGCTTGGGATCTCGTCCCAGATGCTGCAGAACATCGCCCTCGGAGGGGCGATGATCGCCCTTCCGATCTTCCTGCAGATGGTGCTGGAGTACAACGCGCTTCAGACCGGTCTGACGCTCGCGCCGCTCTCGCTCACGATGTTCGGCATGGCTGTCCTCGCTGGTAAGCGGGCGGGCCGGCGGCGCCCCGCCGGTGTGATCCGCGCCGGCTGGATCGCACTGATCGTCGGACTCGTGGTTCTCATCCTGGTGGTTCCGCGGGCGCATTCCGGCTGGGCACTCGTGGTGCCGCTCATCCTCGCCGGGGCGGGGCTGGGCCTGCTCGTGTCGCAGCTCAACAACTACACGCTCTCGCCCATCTCGAACGAGCGGGTGAGCGAGGCCGCCGGGGTGAACTCGGCGGCGGGATCCTTCGGCCTGTCCTTCGGCCTCGCCTTCGCCGGCGCGATCATGCTCGCCACGCTGTCGATCGCGTTCACGCAAGAGGCTCAGGACAGCACGGTCCTGCCGGCCCGCGTCCAGAACCAGGTGAGTGACGCGCTCGAGCACGATGCGCAGGTGATGAGCAACACCCAGCTCAAGGAGCAGCTCGCGCACGAGTCGCCGAGGGTGCAGGACGAGATCATCCGCATCAACACGGATGCGCGGCCGCTCGCCCTGCAGGTGGCGCTCGGCGTTCCGCTTCTCGCCAGCCTGCTCGGCTTCTTCGTCTCGTCACGGATGATGCGCCGGCCGGACCCGGTGGCCTCCGAGGCTGCCGAGATGGCCATGGGCTGAGCCGCTCAGGCGCGCGAGGCGGTCTGCCGTGCGTCAAGGCTGGTGGTGAGCGGCGCGTCCTCTTCGCGGGCGATCTCGAGCGCGCGCCGGAGCCCTCGCTGCGACGCGCGATCGACCGCGCGCTGCGCGAGCATCCGCAGCGGGAGGACGGCGGCCACCCAGCTGGGCGCCACCACCTGGCGCGAGCGCCGCTCGATCCCGCGCACGATCGCGTTCACGCCCACCTCGAGCGGCGTGACCCGGTCGAACGGCCCGGACGCGGCGCTCATCTCCTCGGCGGCATGCGTGCCGAAGCCGCGACGCGTCATGTCGGTCTCGAGCTGAGCGAAGTACGCCACTCCCACGCGCGCGCCCGTGGAGTCCAGCTCGATCCGAAGCGTGTCCGCCAGCGCCTCCACTCCCGCCTTCGACGCGCTGTACGCGCCGAGCAGCGGCGCGTGCACGGCGGCGGCGAGCGAGGAGATCGCGAGCGCGTAGCCACGCTCGTGCGCGATGTGGGGCGCGGCCGCCCGCAGCGTGTAGTACACGCCGAGCAGGTTCACCTCAATCGTGCGCTCGAACACCTCGGGATTGCCTCCGAGGATCGGCAGCTGCGCGGCCACGCCGGCGTTGGCGATCACCACGTCGAGCCCGCCGAGCTTCTGCACCGCTGCCTCCACGGCGCCCTCCACCTGCTCGCGGTCGCGCACGTCGCACACCACGGCGAGCGCGTTGCCGCAGTCCGCCGCCACGCGGCCGAGGAGTTCGGGTTCGATGCCGGCGAGCACAACCTTCGCGCCGCGTTCGTGCAGCCGGCGCGCCGTGGCGGCGCCGATGCCGCGCGCGGCGCCCGTGATCAGCACGCGGCGTCCCTCGAGGCTCTCGCCCTCGCTCCGCGGGGAGCGGCTGCGCTGCTCGTCCGGCTGCACGCGGAGGCTGGCGATCGTCATGGCGAGCATCTCGTAGTGGCCGACGAGCATGCACAGCTCGATCAGCTCCTCGTCGGAGAATTCCCCGCGCAGCTCCGCCCAGAGATCATCCGACAGGTCGCGCAGCAGGTGCAGCTCGTCGGCGGCCTTGAGCAGGAGCCGCTGGCGCGCGCTCCAGGTCGCGCCAGAAGCGTCGTCGCGATCGATGGCGGCGATCTGGTCGTCGCTCAGCCCGCTCTCGCGTCCGAGCCGCTCGTGATGGCGGCGCTCGTACTCCGCGCGGGTGTTGTGTGCCACGCGGAGAATCACGAGCTCGGTATCCACGCGCCGCAGCTTTCCGCGCGGCATCAGCGCGCCGCCGAAGCGAAGCCACGCGCGGAACAGGCGTCGATGCCGCGCCAGGGTGGTGAACAGATTGGGCGGCCGCTCGGTGCCGGCGGCGCGCCATATGGCGGCGACGATCAGGGAATTCAGGCGGCCGATCTGAGCGCGGCTGCCGGGTGTGATCCGCGGCTCGCTCATCGCCGTCTGATTCTCACAGACGAGGTGTAGACGGCGGTGCCGGTGGCCTCCGCCTGGGCGGTGTCCTGCTGGTACGGATTGGACGGTCCCAGCGTCACGGGAATCCGCAGCCGCGCGGCGCGGCCGGCCCTGATGCGCAGGGTGTGCCTCATCACTCGGTCACCGAACACCGTGACCCGGTAGCGCGCGCCCGGCCGGTAGAGCGGCGCCGTTGTGACGGTGGCGGAGCCGCTGCCCGCGAGCGAGAAGCCGCGGCGTGCCGCCTTCAGCGTCGAGAACTCCCTCGCTGTCCTGTGCATCGCCACGCGCCAGCCGTACACCGCGTAGCGGCCATCGGCGCTCGTGTAGGTGAACGGCGACGGCGCCGGCTGCGGGTCTGCGAAGCCCGACATCACCTTGTCGATCGACCAGCTCAGGTCGCGCGTCCAGTACGGCCACGAATGCGTACCCGGGCCGTAGTCGTCGAAGTGGGCCGGGATCCCGAGCGAGTGCAGGCGCGCCTCGAAGTCGTTGTTGTCGCGCCAGATCATCGCCTCGATGCCGCTGGCGCCGAGGAGCGACGTACCGGGGCTGTCATACGGCCCCGGCTGTCCGTTGCCCCAGTACATGTAGATGCGGGTCGCCCGCAGGTTCTCGGCGAGCGTGGCGGGATCGTGCGCGGCCCAGTTGATGCCATTCGTCAGCGGGTCGCCGAAGAAGGTGTTCGGCGCCAGGTGGTCCAGCCCGACCTCGGTGGCGTTGATCACAGCCTGCGCGCCGGCGCGGGCGTCGGGGTCGTAGTAGATGTCGGGCGCGCCCGAGTAGCCGAGCGCGGTGCCGAAGAGGTCGGGATGGCGCGCCGCGTAGCTCAGCGAGCAGAAGCCGCCCTGCGATAGCCCGGCGATGGCGCGCCCGGCGCGGCTCCGGATCGTGCGCAGGTTGGAGTCGACCCAGGGCACGAGCTGGTGGATGTGGAACGTCTCCCAGCTCTGGGCGCCGTTCGGCCAGTCGCTGCACCAGCCGCCGCCCCCGTCGTTCAGCGCGATGTCGGGCATCACGGTGATGAGCTGCCTGTCCCCGATCACCTGTTCGGCGTGGCCCGTGACCGTCCAGTCGGAGGCCGTGCCGCGCGTGCCGTGCAGGAGGTAGAGGACGGGGTAGGGGCGCGTCGCGTCGTAGCCGGGTGGAAGCAGGATGTAGACGTTGGCCAGGTCAGGCAGCGCGGCCGTCCGCACCTTCAGCGCGACGAGGCGAGTATCGACCTGCTTGACGGACAGGACCTGGAGGCCGTGACCATCGTGGAACGTGACCGCGCGAGCCGGCGCGGCAAGAGCAAGAGCAAGAGCAAGCGCGGCGTACATCGCCGCCGCGATCGTGAGGCGCCTCATCCCGCGGCGGGACGATAACGAAGGGGTGTGAGCCCGCGCGCAGCTCAGCTCGTCATTCTCGAATATCGACTCCTCATCACCCCTCCTTGGCGGCCAGCCGGGGGACAAGGGCTGCGATGTTGCCGGCATCGAGCGCCGCCCGCTCCTCGTCACCGAGGAAGGCGAGTCCAGGCGCCGGATCCTCAGGCTCATCGGGCATCGCGAGGTACGGCCAGTCCGTGCCGAACACGATGTGCTCGGCCGGGGCGAGCATCGTCGCGGTGCGGTAGGGGAGCTCGTGGTTCGCGAGGCCGGTGTCGTAATAGAGCCGCGACAGGTACTCGAGCGCACCGGCGGGTGCCGCCTCCGCCTTCTCCGGCTCGCGAGCGGCGAGCGAACCAATGCGATCGGCGAGCACCGTGGTCGCGCCGCCCAGGTGCGCGATCTGCCAGCGGATGTTGAGGTAGCGCTCAAACGTGCCGCTGTAGATGAGGTTCGCGAGCGCGCGCGTGGTGTCGAATGGAAACTCGTACAGCCAGCCCGGGTGCGGGAGCACCACGCCGTTCGCCGGCACGGTGGGGTGCAGGAACACGTAGGCGCCGCGCCGGTCGAGCTCGGCGTACAGCGGCTCCCACAACGGGTCGCCCAGGTATGTGCCGGCCACATGGCTGAGGAGGAGAACACCGTCGAACGCCATGACATCGAGGGCGTGCGCAAGCTCCGCGAGCGCGGCGTCCGGGTCCGGGAGCGGCAGCACGGCTAGCCCGGCGAATCTGCCGGGGTTGTCGCGCACCGCGCCCGCGATCAGTTCGTTGGCCAGGCGGGCTATCTCGTTGGCGCGCGGCTGGTCGCCGAAGAACGCGCCGGGCGGCCCGGTGGAGATCACCGCGGCGTCGATTGCGTAGCGGTCCATCATTGCGAGCAGGTCCCCCGCGCTCATCGCTGGTGGCTTAGGCAGGTTGCCGCCCGGTGCCGGGATGGCGTCCACGTACGCCTGCGGGATCACGTGGGCGTGAGCGTCGATGCGCATCAGGGCGCCACGCACCTGTTGCGCTGGATGCCGAGGCCTGTGATCTCGCCCTCCATCACGTCGCTGGGCACGAGCCACCGGCCGCCGTGATGCGCCGCGTTTCCGGCCGGCGAGCCCGTGAGCAGAAGATCGCCGGCACGCAGCTCGACCACTCGCGACGCGTAGGACACGAGCTGCTCGACGCCGTGGATGATGTCGTCGATGCCCTCGTCCTGCATCGGCTCGCCGTTCACCTTCAGCGTGATCCGCAGGGCGCGATAGTCGGGCACGAACTCCGTGGGAACGATGTACGGACCGGTGGGGAAGAACGTGGGCCGCATCTTGGTCATCAGGAAGTCCGTCATCGGGAAGCCGGGGCGGAACATCACGTCGCGCGTGCTCACGTCGTTCGCCATCGTGTAGCCCGCCACGTGTGCCAGCGCCTCGTCCTCCGGGATGTCGCGTCCGCCTCGCCCGAGCACGACGGCCAGCTCGAGCTCCCAGTCGTGCTCGGTGCCCGGGCCCCACAACACGACGTCGTCGCGCGCGCCGCACAGCGCGCTCGGCAGGCCCGCGAAGATGAACGGGTCCTCCTCGCGCGATCGCCGCGCGGCCACCTCCACGGCCTCGGCGTGCAGCTCGTCGGCCGGCCGCGTGTCGCCCTCGCGCCTGAGGTGCGCCACCACCATCTGGTGCAGGTGCTTGTGGTAGTTGGCCCCGCCGCAGAGCACCTGGCCGGACGGGTGGACCGGGGGGAGCGGCCGAAGGTCCTCAAGTGCGACGCCGTCGCCAGGCGGCGAGCCGGCCAGCTCGCGCAGTCGCGCGAGCGACGCGTCCCAGTCCTGCAGCATCGAGAGCGTGTCCGCGAACTCCGGCCGGAGGTCGTGCACCCGCTCGTCGACGACGAGCCCTGAGAACGGCTCGCCGTCCGCGGCGGCAAAGGTCCCGAACGCGAAGCGGGTCACGCGCGTGCGCGGCTCCGAGCCGGCGGCAGCGCCGGGAGGTCGGGCTGGAACTCGCCCACCGTGTTGGTGAGCGCGCCGATCCCCTCGACCTCCAGGCGAACCTCATCGCCCGGCTTGAGTGGCGGCGGCTCCTGCGCCTGGTTGCGGCCCCACAGCTCGAACAGGCAGCCACCGCCGCAGGTGCCGCTGCCGATCACGTCACCCGGCGCGATCCAAGCGCCGCGCGCCGCGAAGTGCACGAGCTCGGGGAAGCTCCAGGCCATGCTGGCCAGCGTGTCGCCTCCGATCTCGGTTCCGTTCACGTAGGCGGTCATGCGCAGGTTCAGACGGTCGCCGTCACGGTACTGCTCGAGCTCGTCGGGGGTGACGATCCACGGGCCGAACGTGTTGGCGAAGTCCTTGGCCTTGTGGAAGCCGAATGGCAGGCGCGCCTCCTGTGCCGAGAGCGCGCGCTCCGACCAGTCGTTGAAGATCGTGTAGCCGACGATGCACGCTTCGGCCTCCTCCACCGAGACGTTCCTGGCGCGCCGGCCGATCACCACGGCCACCTCGAGCTCGAGGTCCAGACCGGTGGACTCGGCAGGTGGCTCGATCGCGTCGCCCGGCCCCGTGGTCGCGTGGGGGTTGGAGAAGTAGAAGGCCGGCCGCTCGTACCACGCGTCCTGCACCTTGGCGTCCGGCCCGCCGAGCGCCATGCTCGCGCCCTCGCCGTGCTGCTCGAACACCGAGAAGTCGCGCACCGACGCCGGCTCGATCGGGGAGAGCAGGCGGACGTCGCTCAGCGGGATGGGCGAGCCTGCCTCCGCCTCGGCCGACCCGCCGGTGAGGAGCTCGAGTACCCCGACTCCTGGCAGCGGCCGGACCGCGTCCGCTTCGACGATGGCTGTGACCGGCGAGCCCTCGAGCTCAATTCTGGCGACGCGCATGAACAGCTCCTCCTCTCCGAGTAGCGAAATGAAACACGAATTTGCGTTCGAAGTCCAGTTCTAGTTCAATGGCGGCGGAGGGAGCTGGAGTGAACATCATCGACCTGTCGCACTGGATCGAGCCGTCGCCCGAGGGGACGCCGGATTTCCTGCGCACCGACGTGTCGTACGGCAGCCACGAGGAGGGTGCCGGGGAGTTCGAGAAGCTGCTCGGCATCCCGCGGCGGCTCCTGCGCAACGAGGAGGGTCCGGCCGGCGAGCGCCTCTCGATCGGCACCCACGCCACAACCCATCTCGACGCGCCGTGGCACTACAACTCGGAGATCGGCGGCTCGCCCGCCGAGACCATCGACGAGCTGCCGCTCGACTGGTTCTTCGGCCCGGGCGTGGTGGTGGACGCCACCCGGCGCGAGGACGGGGACGCTCTCACGCGCGAGGACATGGAGCGCGGCATCGCGGACGCGGGCCACGAGCTCTCGCCCGGCCACATCGTGCTCGTGCATTCTGGGCGCGACGCCTTCTACCACGAGCGTGACTTCATGTGGCGCGGCCCGGGCGTGACCGCAGAGGCCACGCGCTGGCTGTTCGACTACGGGGTGCGCGTGATGGGCATCGATGCCTGGGGCTGGGACGCGCCGCTCGACCGGCAGGCCAAGGAGGCGATGGCGCGCGACGAGAAGGGAATTCTCTGGTCCGCGCACCAGTGCGACCTGCCCTACTCGCAGATCGAGCGCCTCACCAACCTCGGGGCGCTGCCGCGAACCGGCTTCACCGTCGCCTGCTTCCCGCTGAAGATCAAGGGCGCGAGCGCCGCGCCCGCGCGCGTGGTGGCGCTGGTCGAGGACAGCTCCTGATGGCCACGGCTTCGAGGTCCGGCATCAACGTGAAGGAGACGGGATGACCCACGTTCAGAAGATCCTCGTGGTGGGGGGTGGCATCGGCGGCCTCTGCACCACCATCGCGATGCGGCGCGCCGGCTTCGCGGTGGACATGGTGGAGAAGAACCCGGCGTGGGACGTGTACGGCGTCGGGATCATCCAGCCGGGCAACGCGCTGCGCGCCCTGAACGAGCTTGGCCTGGCGAAGGAGGCGGTGGCGCAGGGCCATCAGATCGTGGGCGATCGCACCTGGCTGGCCGACGGCCAGACCGAGCTGGCCGACAACGACTGGCCACCGCTCGTTGAGGGGCTCCCGCCCGGCAACGGCATCACACGCCCGCGCCTTCACAACATCCTCCAAACACACACGCTCGACTCGGGCGCGGACGTGCGCACCGGCGTCACGTTCACCTCGCTCGAGGATCACGGCGACGGCGTCACTGTGCAGTTCACGGACGGCGATACGCGCGAGTACGACCTGGTGGTGGGCGCCGACGGCCTCTACTCACAGGTGCGCCAGAGCGTGTTCCCGGACGCGCCGCACGCCAAGTTCACGGGCCAGGTGTGCTGGCGCTACAACCTCCCGCGCATCGAGGGGCTCGAGAAGATCTGGGTGTACATCGGTGCCACCGGCACCGCCGGCTTCGTGCCGCTTGCCGACGACCTGATGTACATGCTCACCATCGAGAAGCCGCCGGAGGGTGAGCCGCTCAAGCTGCCCACCAGGGGAATCGCGGAGGTGTACCGCGAGCGGCTGCAGCAGTTCGGGGGCCTGGTGGCCGAGCATCGCGAGCTGGTGGCGGACGACGAGGGCGTGGTGTACCGGCCGGTGGAGAACGTGCTGGTGCCGCCGCCCTGGCACCGCGGGCGGGTGGTGCTCATCGGTGACGCCGCCCACGCCACCTCGCCCCACTGTGGCCAGGGCGCCGCGCAGGCGATCGAGGATGGCATCGTGCTCTCGCAGGAGCTCTCGGGCGATCAGTCGCTCGACGCCGCACTCGACGCATACATGGAGCGCCGCTACGACCGCTGCAAGATGATCGTGGAGGGCTCGGAGACGATCGGCCGCTGGGAGATCGACCACTCGCTGCCCGTCAATCCGACGGAGCTCCGCACCGAGGTGACGATGGCCGCCATGGCGCCGATTTGAGCATGGCTGTTCCACGACGCGTGGTCACAGGTCACGACGCGGCGGGCCGCTCGGTGGTCCTGTCGGACGGCCCGGTACCGAAGAGCCACGCGATACCGAGCGCGGTGTTCCACGAGATATGGAGCACGGGGGAGACCCCGGCGCCGATAAGACCTGAGGAGCCGGCGGATCCCACCGCCCGCCCGCTGCGCACGCCGCCGGATCCAAATGGAACGGTGATCAGGATCGTCGACATCAACCCGCACGCGGCGTCGCCCATGCACCGCACGGAGTCCGTGGACTGCGGGATCCTGCTCGAGGGCGAGATCCATCTGATACTGGACGACGGCTCCGAGACGCGCCTCGGGCCCGGCGATGTGGTGGTGCAGCGCGGCACCGATCACGCGTGGGAGAACCGCACGGACTCGGTCACGCGCATCGCGTTCATCCTGATCGACGGGAAGTTCACGAACGAGGTGCGCGAGCGGCTCCCGGCTGAGGCGCTCGAGCACCTGTTCTCGCAACAGCTGGACTAGATCGGCTCGGCCAGCTTGGCCATTGCCGCTCCGATGAGCTCGGGCGCCCTCGGATTCGGCGGCCCGCCCTCCTGCTCCCAGCGCGAGAGCTGAAGCGAGCCCTCCACCACCACGCGGCAGCGCTCGAAGCGGCGCGCCACCAGGCGGTCGCCGAGCTCCTCCGCCGGCACTCCCTCGCGAACGAGCTCGCCCAGCACCACCGCGTCCTCGATCGCGATGCCGGCGCCGAACGCCATGTGCGGCGTGGTGGTGTGCACCGCATCGCCGATCAGCACCACGCGGCCGCGGTGCCACGGCGGCGGCACGAGCAGCCAGTGCAGAGCGCGGAAGTCGAGCTGCTCGGGATCGGTGGCCTGTTCCGCCACCGCAGGCGCGAAGCCGCCGTAGGACGCCATCCGCTCGTGGAAGAGGCCGAGCAGCTGCTCGCGCGGCGGGCGCTCCGGCGGCAGCGTGCTGTCGAGCATCCAGAGGTAGAGATCGTCACAGGGGAGCGGCACGAGGCCGATCCGGTGTGGTCCGGCGATCATCATCGTGTAGCGGGTCAGACCCTCCGGACAGCGCGCACCGAGACGCCAGATCACCTGGCCGGCGTACTCCGGCGTGGGCGCGTGGGGCAGGGCGAGCTCCCGTACCCGCGAATGCAGGCCGTCCGCGCCGACCACGAGGTCGTACTGCTCCACGCTGCCATCGCTCAACCTGACCTGCGCGCCGTCGAGCGCTTCTACGCTCATGCCCAGCCGCACCCGCACGCCGTGCCGTTCCGCCGCTCGGGCGAGCAGTTCGTGAAGAGCGATGCGACTCATGTTCACGAAGGGCGGGTCGCCCGGATCGTTCACGTTCACCTGCGGCATCGAGCCCACCTGCTCGCCGTCGGCGCGCGCGATGACGACCTCGGGCTGCGGGCGGCCGATCTCCACGATCTCGTGGAAGAGGCCGAGCGCCTTGGTGGCCCGCAGCGGCGGACTCTGGAGGCCGATGCCCACCCCCGCGGGCCGCCAGTCCGTGGACAGCTCGACGATGTTGCACTCCACTCCCTCGCGCGCGAGCGCGATCGCCGCGCACAGGCCCGCTGGCCCGCCTCCCACGATGAGCGCCCTCATGCGACCACCAGCATCGAGTCGGCCATGGCGCTATGCGCGGAGCGCCGCCGCGCAATCGCGGTGCACGGCAAGGATCTGGGGCAACTCCGCGGGGTCCACGCGGCCGTAGCCGCACACCGATCCAATGCCGAAGCGCTCGCGGTACCGGCGCGCCATCGTCATCCGCTCGCTGAACCCATCGACGCCGTCCGTGTGATGGATGATCCCGAGATACACGTCCACGTCCGCGCCGTTCAAGTCGGCGAGCGGCGCGAAGAACTCGGGCTGCGGGTGCTTGAGCGCCGGCATGTGCACGTAGTCCACGTGCCGGTCCACGCGCGCCACCGCCTCTCTCGTCATCCGCACGCAGAGGCCGAGGTCCGCCATGTCCTTCATCGGCCAGCCGCCCCACGTGCCGTAGCACCAGTGGAAGCCGAGGCGCGCCTCTTCGGGCACCGCCCGCGTCATCTCCGGCAGGGTGGAGGCGTGGCGCTGGATCTTCTCCTCGAGCGTTGCCGCCGGCCAGTCCGCAATGCCCTTCGCGTCCCCGGAAGCCATGTCCACGAACTCCTGCGCGAGATCGAACTGGAACTGCAGCTCGGACGCCGGTACGTGCTCGAGGATCAGCCCGATGTCGCGCCGGATGGCGTCGTGGTAGGCGGCGTGTGCCGCGGGCCAGTCCTCCTCGCGGAAGAAGTACGAGATGGCGCTGCCGGTGCCCGGGAAGGTCACCTGGAAGCGAACACCCTCGGGGACCTCGCCCCGGTCGCGCAGCCGCTTGAACACCCCGTAGGACTCGACCGCGATGGGTCCGTACCCAGTGGTCTCGAACCGGAGTTTCTGGCCCGGCCTGATGCCGAACAGGAAGGCCGCCTCATAGACGTCCGAGTGGTGTGGCTTCGGAACCCCGCCCTCCGGGGCGCGCAGGGTCTCGAGCGCCGGATGCTTGGAGTAGATCGTCATCGGCAGGAAGCCGATCCAGAGCTTGCGGAGGCCCACCTCACCGTCGCCCATCGCCGGCAGGTGGTCGCCGAGGTGCTCCGCCGCGGCGCTGATGGCGTCCTCTGCGGTGTCGAAGGGGAGGCTGCCGACCAGCAGCACGTCGCCGCGGCGTGACTCGATCATTCGCGCATTGAACCCGAACTGGACTTCGAACGCAAATTCGTGTTTCATTTCTGCAACAAGACCGGAGAGAGGAACCGCCAATGCCCTACCGCCTGCTGTCACAGCTCGTGCACGTCGAACTGCTAACGCCGTCGCTGGCCGAGTCTGTGCAGTTCGCGGTGGACGTTCTCGGCCTCGATGTCGTGGAGGAGGCCGGCGACTCCGTGTACCTGCGCTGCTGGGGCGACTACTACGCCCACAGCCTGATCCTCACCGCGGCCGACGAGCCCGGTATCGCGCACGCCGCATGGCGCACTGACGGCCCTGAGCAGCTCGACGAGGCTGTCCGCAGGGTCGAGGCCGCCGGGTCGACGGGGGAATGGATCGACTCGTCGGTGGGACATGGCCGCGCCTACCGCTTCGTGGGACCGGGCGGGCACACGCTGGAGCTCGTCTGGGAAGTGGAGCGAGCGGCGGCGCCTGAGGGCGAGGAGTCGCCGCTGCCGGACCGTCCGCAGCGTGCCGGCTCGCGCGGCATCGCCGTGCGCATGGTGGACCACCTCACCGTCACCACGCCGGACGTCCGCGACCAGAGCGGTTGGTACCACGAGGTGCTCGGCTTCCGCACGATGGCGTACATCGAGCCCGCGCCCGGAGCGCCGTGGCTCTTCAGCGTGAACAGCACCAACGAGAAGTCGCATGACCTCGGCCTCGTGCAGGACTTCGACGGCATCCCGGGCAGGCACCACCACCTCGCCTACTGGGTGGAGACGAACCACGACCTGACGAAGGGCGCCACCTTCCTCGTCGAGCACGGCTACGACATCGACTTCGGGCCCGGCCAGCACGGCATCGGCGAGCAGAACTACCTCTACTTCCGTGACCCTGCTGGCCTGCGCTACGAGCTGAACTCGGGCGGCTACCGCAACTACGTCCCGGACTGGGAGCCGGTGCGGTGGGGGATCGAGGACGGTCCGAACAACACCTACCGGACCGAGATCCAGATGCCGGCGGTGCACATGGTCCCCATCCCTCCGGGCGCGCGCGGCCGCGCGGCCGCCGAGGTGGACTACACCGCCAACCCGGTTTCGCGCAGCTAGCGCTTGCGCTGGGCCGGCTTGCGGCGCTGGCGCGGCAGCTCGGGCGCCAGCAGGTAGTCCGCGGCCGCCTCGCCCAGCTCGCGGATCAGGTCCTCGTCACTGAGCGGGCGCTGCGACTCGAAGTTGTCGCCGTGTGACACGCGGCGAACGAGCGTGCAGTAGACCATGCGGAAGGCGACGTCGATCGCCAGCTCCGGGTCGGGGTGGTTGAGCTCGTCCCTGTGCTCGAGCAGAGCCTCCTCGAACGCCCGCGAAAGCTCCGTGGAGCGATCGGACCCGCGCTGCCAGATCTCCGGATCGATCAGCGCGCGGTACATGAACACGCGCAGGATGCCCGCGTGCTCGAGAGTGCTCCGGGCCATCAGGTCCACGAGCGCGATGATCAGCTCGCGGCCCTTCAACCCCTCGAGCTGGGCGGTCTCCCGCAGGCGCTCGTTGGCCGCGGACACCTTGGCCATCTCCCTGTCGTAGATGGCGAGCACCAGCGCTTCCTTGCTCGGTGCGCGGGCGTAGATCGAGCCGATCGAGACACCCGAGCGCTTGCTCACCTCCTGGAGCGTGAAGCCCTCGTAGCCGACCTCGAGCAGCAGTTCGGCGCCCGCCTGAAGCACGCGTTCGAGCGACTCCTGGCTGCGCCGCTGAAGCGGTGGGCGGATCAGAGGCTCGGAGCTCGGCTGGGCTGTGGCGCGTTTGGCCATCAGTCCGAATTAGAACACATCTTCGAAATTCTGCCCATGGCCGAGGTGAATCCTAAAGACCGTCTTGACAGCACTTTTCAGCCGTGATTAGAATCCAACTTCGAGTTCGTGTAGCGGCGAATCGGCCTTCGAGTTCTAGGTAGGCCGGACGGCCGGCCCGGACCTTCGGAGGAGGAGAAGTTTCTGTTGCTTCAGCCTGCGGCGGAGCGTTCCGCCGACAACGATCGGACGTCCGCGCCGGCTCAGCAGGTGGCCCTCCGCGTCACTGACGCCGCAAAGGCTTTCGGCGCCACGCAGGCGCTCCGGTCCGCGTCAATCGAGGTTCGCGCGGGCGAGATCCACGCGATCGTGGGCGAGAACGGCTCGGGCAAGAGCACTCTCGTCAAGCTGCTGGCGGGGGTACACCGGCCGGACAGCGGCCAGATCACCGTGGGCCACACGACGGTGGATCACCTGGCCACCCCGAAGGAGTCGATGCGCGCCGGTGTGGCGACGGTGTTCCAGGAGGTGCTGGTGGTGGAGCCGAGGTCGGTGCTCGAGAACGTGTGGGTGGGCACCGATGGCCTGTTCCGCGATCGCACCCCCTCCGCCACCAAGCGCGAGCGCGCCACCACGGTGCTGTCCGAGCTGCTCGGCGCGGCTCCCCCGCTCGACCTGCCCGCCGAGGCGCTCTCGCTGTCGGACCGCCAGGCGTGCTGCATCGCCAGGGCGCTCGTGCGCAACCCGCGCATCCTGATTCTCGACGAGGCCACCTCGGCGCTCGACGTGGCCACGCGCGACCGCCTATTCGCGATCCTCCGCCGCCTCGCCGCGGAGGGAGTGGGCGTGATCTTCATCTCGCACCGCATGGACGAGATCGGCGAGGTGGGAGACCGCTGCACGGTGATGCGCTCCGGCGAGACGGTCGCCACGCTCGAGCGCGGCCAGGCCACAAGCGAGGAGCTGGTGCGGCTCATGACGGGTGCGGATCACCTGGCGCCCGCCGCCGCCCGCGACGAGGCGGCGCGGCGGGAGCCGGGCGAGACGCTGCTCCGCCACGGCGGCCTGGATGTGCGCGCGGGCGAGATGATCGGCCTCGCGGGGCTCGAGGGCCACGGCCAGGACGAGTTCCTCAAGGAGCTTTGGCGCGCCGGCCACGAGGCCGGCGTGCGCGCCGCCTACGTTCCGCGAGAGCGTCGCGCCGAGGGCCTCTTCGAGTCCAAGTCCGTACGCGAGAACTTCGCGCTTCCGACGCTCTCGCAGGATGTGCGCCGCGGGCTGATCTCGCACACGCGCACGCGCGCGAGGCTGGCC
The DNA here is from genome assembly GCA_036378175.1 of Thermoleophilaceae bacterium. Lineage (GTDB taxonomy): Bacteria > Actinomycetota > Thermoleophilia > Solirubrobacterales > Thermoleophilaceae > JAICJR01. The sequence goes on along the minus strand of DASUWY010000079.1, from coordinate 17,389 downwards.
CGCTACGCCGAGCGGCTTCGGATCACGATGGGCGATCCCGAGGACCAGGTCACCACGCTGTCCGGTGGCAACCAGCAGAAGGTCGTGATGGCGCGCTGGCTCGCCACCGATCCGCAGGTGCTCCTCCTGAACGACCCCACCCGCGGCGTGGACCTCGGCGCCAAGCGCGACCTGTACGCGCTGCTCGCCGAGCTGACGGCGCAGGGCGTCGGCGTGGTGATGCTCTCGTCGGAGCTCGACGAGCACGTCGAGCTGATGGACCGGGTCATCGTGTTCCGGGAGGGGTCGATCTTCTGCGAGCTCCCCCGCGCTCGTCTCAGCCGCCAGGCCCTCGTGTCGGCGTTCTTCGGGGAGCCTGCGCGTGCGTGAGCTCCTGCGCAGCCGGCCGTTCGGATTCGCGCTGCTGCTCTCGCTCGCGCTGCTCGTGGCGAACATCATCGCCGAGCCGAGCTTCGGCAAGCCGGGCAACTGGCCGCAGGAGCTGGCGTCGTTCGCGCCGCTCGCGATCGTGGCGATGGCGTCCACGCCTTCGATCCTCTCGGGCGGCGGCGGGCTCGACCTCTCCGCGGGTCCGCTCGTGGTGTTCTGCAACGTCCTGCTCGTCCACAAGTTCTTCCCGCACGGGCTCGAGTCCGGCTGGGCGGCCGTGCCGCTGATCCTCCTGATCGGAGCGGGGATCGGCGCCGTGAACGGAGTGCTCGTTACGACGCTCCGCTACCAGCCCGTGATCGCCACGCTCTGCACCTTCTTCATCCTGATCGGGCTGAACCTCAAGTTCGGCGCCAGCCCCCGGCCCACGCCGCCCGGCAACTGGACCACGCACCTCGGCGACAAGGTGTGGTTCTTCCCCGGCGCGCTCATCACCATCCTCGTCCCGGCCGCCGTGTGGCTCGTGCTCAGCCGCACCTCGTACCACCGCCAGCTCTTCGCCGTGGGCGGCAACCAGAGCACCGCGTTCTCGGCGGGCGTGGACGTCACCGCCACGCGCATCGTCGCCTACTCGCTGGGCGGCTTGTTCGCAGCCGTGGGCGGCATCGCGCTCACCGCTCTCGTGCAGTCCAGCCAGGCGGCGAGCGCGGCCCAGTACACGCTGATCGCGCTGGCGGGCGTGGCGCTCGGCGGCACCGTTCTCGGCGGCGGCCGGGGTGGGCTCCTGGGCTCGGCGCTCGGGGCTTTCGCGATCTATCTGATGCAGACCCTGCTCTCGGCGGTGAACGTGCCGCCCACCTGGAACAGCGTGGTGTACGGCGGGATGCTCGTGGCCGGCGTGGTGGTGGGCGCCCGGCTGATGACGCTGCGGCCGGGGCTCAGGAGGGAGACCGCATGAGCGCCGCCGCGGCCACGATCGGGCGTGTACAGCGGCGCGCCCCGGTGTTGCAACTGGTGGCGCTCATCGCGCTGTTCGTCTACGGGGCCGCGACCATCAGCGGCTTCTCCGCGAGCACCAGCGTCCGCTCGATGCTCGTTCTCGCTTCGCTGCTTGGACTCGCGGCGCTCGGTCAGACGATCGTGATGATCGTCGGCGGGCTCGACCTGTCGATTCCCGGCTTCATCGTGGCCGGCGCGATCCTCGTCAGCCAGCTTTGCGGAACACACCACTGGGCCTTCGTGCCCGCGTTCGCGGTGATCCTCGTGCTCGCCGCGGCGATGGGCGCGATCAGCGGCTGGATCTGTCACCGCTACCGGATCCAGCCGCTGATCGTCACTCTCGGCATGGGCGCGCTCGCGTCCGGCGGCTGTCTCGCGTGGACGGGCGGGAAGCTCACGGGCTCGGCACCGACCTTCCTATCGAACCTCACGTCGCCGACCGGCACCACCTTCGGCGTGAGCATCAGCCCGGTGGTGGTGATCTGGGCGATGGTCGCGATCCTCGCCGGCCTCGTTCTGCACCGCACCGTGCCGGGGCGCAGGCTCTACGCCACCGGGGCCAATCCGCGCGCCGCGGATCTAGCGCGCGTGAACACGGCCCGCGTGTGGACCGTGGTGTTCGCGGCGAGTGCCGTCTGCTCGGCGATCGTCGGCGTGCTGCTGGCCGGCTTCTCGGGTGCGGACCAGACGCTCGGCGACCCGTACCTGTTCCAGGGGCTCACCGCCGTCATCGTCGGCGGCACCACCATCATGGGCGCGCGCGGCGACTACACCCACACGGTGCTCGGCGCGCTCATCCTCACCGAGCTCACAACCATCCTGGTCGGCCACGGCTACGACACCGCCGACCAGCAGATCATCTTCGGCGTGCTGATCCTCATCGTCGTGGCCGGTTACGGCCGCGATCGCCGGCTGAGGGACACGATCTGATGAGGCAGACGCCGTCGGCCCGAACCAACCGTGCGCACGCGCACACAACCTCACTGGAGGAGATCACGTGAGAGGGAAGACTCGCAGCCTCGTGCTGCTGCTCTGCGCGCTCTGCGCGCTGCTCGTCACAGCGTTCGTAGCCACCGCGTTCGCGAAGTCGTCGCACAAGGTGAACATGCTCGGTCACGGCGGCACGAGCGGGATCAAGGTGCATTCCACCTACAAGGGCTCACCCTTCGGCACCTGCAAGATGACCGGCAAGCTGGTGATTCCGAATACCACCCAGCACTGGAAGTGCGGTGCCGGCAAGTTCACGCTGATAGGTCACGGCACCACCGGCGCCGCCAACGATGCCAAGGGCACCTGGAGGATCGTGAAGGGGTCCGGCACCGGCAAGTACAAGGGCATCACCGGCAAGGGCACGTTCGCCGGAAAGCTCTCCACCGGCACCTTCCGTTACAAGGGAACCGCCAGGTACTAGGGAGCAAGTGAAAGGGGCCGAGCCAGGACGCTCGGCCCCTTTTGCCCAAGCGATGAACCACATGCGCACCAGAACAACTCAGCTCTTGACGGCGCTTGCCGTCGCGTCCACCACGATCCTCGTCGCGGCCTGCGGCGGCAGCGGCAGCTCGAGCAGCGGCAGCAGCTCGGGCGGCGCCAAGATCCCCGCCTTCGCAGCCAACTGGAAGCCGCCGGCGTCCGGCTGCGGCAGCTTCTCCGCCAAGCAGCCCGCCGATCCAGACGGAGTGATCGCCGGGCTCGACGCCGCCCACAAGCAGGCGCTCGGTGGCTACGCGGACTTCCCGCAGAGCACCGTCAAGGTGTTGAAGAGCGCATGGGCGAACTGGAAGCCCTCGCATCCCGGCCCGTACACAATCGCCGTCTCCTGGGCCCAGCTGGTGAGCGACTTTCAGGTCCAGATAGTCAACTCGATCAAGAAGGACTTCGGCCAGGACAAGAACGTCAAGCAGGTGATCATCAAGACCACCGGCAGCAACATCGACATCGGGCAGCAGCTCCAGCAGTACAACCAGCTGGTTCAGGCGCACCCGGATCTGATCATCCTCGAGACGCCCTCGCAGGACTCGTTCGACGGCCCGGTGCAGCGAGCCAAGGCCGCCGGGATCCCCACCGTCACGCTGCTCAGCCCGGTGCCGGTCGACGGCGCCGTGAACGTGGACGGCAACAACTATCTCGATGCCGCCACCACGATGTCGTACGTGACCAAGCTGATGGGCGGTAAGGGCAACGTCGTGGAGGTACGCGCACTCGCGGGCGCGGCGGTGGACAACCAGACCAACGAGGGCTGGGACAACGCGATCAAGAGCTGCCCCGGCATGAAGGTGGGCGGCGAGATCTACGGCGCGTTCTCCGAGAGCGGCGCCAAGTCGGAGACCCTCAAGTACCTGGCCACGCACCCGCAGAAGATCGACGGGGTGACCACACTGGCGGGCGAGAGCGTCGGCACGCTGCAGGCGTTCAAGCAGACGGGCCGGCCGATCCCGCCATTCGCCGAGGTGGGCATGGACAAGGGCTTCCTCGGCTACTGGCGCCAGAACCAGTCGAGCTATCACGCCTCTTCCACAAGCCTGCCGCCGGTGCCCGCGGCGCGTGCACTGCACGAGGTGGCCATGCGAATGCTGGCCGGGCAGGGCGTGAAGCTCAACACCCTCGTCGCCGAGAACCCGGTGATCACGGATGCGAACCTGGCCGACTGGTCGGAGCCGACCTGGAGCATCACCACGCCGGGAACGGTGTCCGGCGATCCGCAGAGCTTCATGCCGTCGAGCTTCATCAACGACTTCTTCAACAACCCGGCACCGGTGGGGTGATCGATGACAACTGCCACTCGCACAGTCCCGCGCGCGGAGCACGTCGGGAGCCTGCTGAGGCCCAAGCGGCTGCTTGACGCGATCTCGCAGGTGTCGTCGTTCTCGATGGACGAGGCGCGGCCGACGGACGCGAGCCTCGACTTCGCGCAGGCCAACCAGGCCGCGCTGCGCGAAATCGAGGACGAGTGCATCCGCGATGCGGTGGCCAAGCAGGAGGCGGCGGGTCTCGACTGCGTCACCGACGGCGAGTTCCGACGCGTGTTCTTCATGGGCTCGTTCGACCAGGCGGTGCGCGGGTTCGCGCCGAACCACGAGCAGAAGATCACCTTCCGCAACGACAGCGGGGAGACGCTCGAGGTGGAGGGGCGGCCGATCGTGGCGGAGCGCCTCGAGAAGATCGCCAGCCCCGGCGCGACCGAGGCGGAGTACGTCGCTGGGCTCACCGAGCGACCGGTGAAGGTGACCTTCCCGGCGGCGTCCTCGATCGCGAACCCGATGATGTTCCGCCCCGGCGTCACGGACAAGGTCTACTCGAGCTTCGAGGAGATGGCGGGCCATTCCCTCCAGATCCTGCGGGAGCTGATCGACGAGGCCGTGGCGGCCGGCGCCACGTACATCCAGCTCGACTACCCCGCCTATCCGCTGATCGCGGACCCGCAGTTCAGCGCCCAGATGAAGGCGATGGGCGCGGACCTCGACCAGATGCTCCAGGGCTCGGTGATGGCGGACACGATGATCGTGCAGGGTCTTCCCGACCACGTCCGCACCGCGATCCACCTCTGCCGCGGCAACCTGCGCGGCATGTACATGGTCAGCGGCTCGCTCGACCCCGTGGCCGAGGCGTTCTTCTCGCTGCCGTACGACTCGTTCCTCGTCGAGTGGGACGACACCTCCCGCATGGGCGATTACTCGGCGCTGCGCCATGTGCCGGAGGGGCCGGTGGTGGGCATGGGGATCGTCTCGACGAAGAACCCGGCGCTCGAGTCCGAGGACGTGCTGCTGCAGCACCTCGAGGAGGCCGGGCGCTACCTCGACGTCTCGCAGCTGGCGCTCTGCCCGCAGTGCGGCTTCGCCTCCGAGGCCGGCGGCAACGATGTGGACGAGGACACGCAGTGGCGCAAGCTCGAGCTCGTCGCGCGGGTGGCGGACCGCGTTTGGGGCCACTGAGCCGGCGCGCATGACCGGCAAGCTCGAGGGCCGAGTGATCGTCGTGAGCGGCGCGGCTCAGGGCCAGGGGCGGGCGGAGGCGCTCGCCCTTGCGTCAGAGGGCGCGACGGTGGTGGCAGCGGACGTGAAGCAGATCGACGACGAAGCACTCCACCCGCGGCGGCTCGACGTAACCGATCCAGGCAGCTGGCGAGAGCTCGCCGACTGGGTCGATGCGAGCTTCGGCCGCGTGGACGGGCTGATCAACAACGCGGGGATCACGAGCCGAGTGAGGCTCGGCGATGTGGAGTTGGACGACTGGAACCGGGTGCTGGCGGTGAACGTGACCGGCGCGATGCTGGGGATCCAGGCGCTGCTTCCGTTGATGCGCAGAGGTGCGTCGATAGTCAACGTGGGGTCCGTCGCGGCGCTCACCGGCCACTACACGGCCGCCTACACGGCCAGCAAGTGGGCGCTGCGCGGGCTGACGCATTGCGCGGCCACCGAGCTCGGGTCACGCGGCATCCGCGTGAACGCGGTGCACCCCGGCTACATCGACACGGCGATGACGCGTACCGCGCCCCCGGCGTTCCGGGGCGCCAACGTGAGCCTGACGCCGCTCGGCCGCGCCGGCGAGGTGGACGATGTGGCCGGGCTGATGGTCTTCCTGATGTCGGAAGAGTCGAGCTTCATCAGCGGAGCGGACATTCCGGTGGACGGCGGGTTCTCGGGAGGTGCCGCCGCGAAGGCGCTCTCAGACGCTGTGCGCTGACGACGGCTGCCGGGCCGGTGCGATCACATCCCGCACGATCAGCGTGGCCGCCGCGGGCGATCCCTTCACAAACCCGAAGAACGGGCCGAAGTCCCTCGTGGCGGAGAAGCCGCTGACGTAGAGGCCGTCGAGCGTGGTCTGGAACGACTCGTCGAGCACCGGGAAGCCGTCCGCCAGCTCCACCCGGTCGATCACGCCCTCGAGATACGGCACGCCCTGCAGGTCGGCGCGGTATCCGCACGCGAACACCACACGGTCCACTTCAAGGCGTGTTGAGTCGGACAGCGTGATCCGCATCGGGTCGCCGTCACGGCAGCCCGCCTCCACCACCTCGGTGCCCGGCCGGCGGTGCACGCGCTTCGGGTCGAGACGCGGCGTGAGCCACTGCTCGAGCGTGAGCCGCCCCACCTCCCAGAAGCGGCGGGCGATGGCATCCTGCTCCTCCTTCGGCAGCTTGCGCCAGTAGCCGGGCACGTTCAGCGTCCGCTCCACGTGAGCGTCCACGAAGCGCCAGCTCACACGCTCGAAGCGCGGCACGTCGTGCCGGTGCACCACGTCGATCCGCTCCGCGCCGTGCTCACCGATGAGCGCCGCCCACTCGTACGCGCTCTGCCTGCCGCCGACGATCAGCACGCGCGCCCCGGCAACGTCGTCGAAACTCACGAGGTCGCAGGTGTGCGCCGCGCAATCGGGCGGTAGCGAAGCCGCCCATTCGGGCAGACAGGCGTAGTGGCGGACGCCCGGCGCTGCCACGACGGCGTCCGCCACTACATGCTCGCCGCTCTCGAGCGTGGCGTCGAAACGTCCATTCGTCTTCTCGAGACGGGTCACGAAGTCCGCGCGCACATCGAGCCCCTTCAGCTCCCTGAACCAGTCTGCGTAATCGAGGAAGAGCTCGATCGGGATCGGGTCCACCTCGTCGGGGCGGATCTGACGCTCGTGCAGGTACGCCTCGAGCGTGTGGACGCCGCCGCCATCGAGGTGCCAGTCCGGGCCGGACCGCAGGAACATCCCCGCGGGCATGTGCTCGCGCCAGAAGCCCATCGGGCGTCCGAGGATCACCGTGTCGATGCCGCTCTCCCGCGCGAGCGCCGCGGTGGAGAGCGCATAGGGCCCGGCGCCGATCACCAACAGCTGAGTCTCCATCCTCGAAGCCGACCTTACACTCGGTCTGACGGCCTTCGCCAGCCATGAATCGCTCGGTCATAACTTCTGCGGTCAGGACCCCGGTCGGGAAGTTCGGCGGCGGCCTGCGCTCGTGTGCGGCCGTGGACCTCGGAGCGGTGGCGATTCGCGAGGCGGTGGATCGCGCGGGCGTGCCCGCGGACGAGATCGACCACGTGGTGATGGGTCATGTGGTGCAGGCGGGCACGGGGCAGATCAGCTCGCGCCAGGCCGCGGTGGCCGCCGGGCTCCCGAAGGAGGTTCCGGCCATCACGCTCAACAACGTGTGCCTCTCGAGCCTCACCGCGATCGCGTACGCCGACCAGCTCATCCGCCTCGGCGAGATCGGCACGGCCGTGGCGGGCGGGATGGAGTCGATGACCAACGCGCCGTACCTCCTGCGCAAGGCGCGCTGGGGCGCCCGGCTCGGGGCCGCCGATGTGGTGGACGCGATGATCTACGACGGGCTCTGGTCCACGTTCACCGGGCAGCACATGGGCGAGTCGTCGGACGAGGTGAACGACGAGCTCGGCATCGCGCGCGAGGAACAGGACGAGTGGGCGGCACGCTCGCACCGGCGCGCCGCGGAGGCGCGCGACAGCGGCCGCTCCGCGGAGGAGATGGTTGCTCTCGAGGTGCTGGAGCAGGACGAGGGCATCAGGGCGGACACCACCCTAGAGTCGCTCGCCGAGCTTCCGCCGGCGTTCGCGCCCGGCGGGACGATCACGGCCGGCAACGCCTCACAGCTCTCGGACGGCGCCGCCGCCGTAACGGTGATGAGCCCCGAGCGCGCGCATGAGCTTGGCATCGAGCCGCTGGCGGAGATCGTGGCGAGCGGTATGTGCGCCGAGCGCTTCGCCTATCTCCACACGGTGCCCGCCATCGCCCTCCAACAGGCGCTCGGCAAGGCCGGGTTGGAAGCGGGCGATCTGGGCGTGGTGGAGATAAACGAGGCGTTCGCGTCGGTGGCGCTGCACGCCACGCGCATGCTCGGGCTGAGCGAGGACATCGTCAACCTGAACGGGAATTCGGTGGCGCTGGGGCACGCGCTCGGCTCCACCGGAGCGCGAATGGCGGTCACGCTCGTGCACGAGATGCGGCGCCGCGGGGTGGAGTACGGCGCCGCCACGCTCTGCGGCGGCGGCGGCCAGGGCTACGCGCTGATCCTGCGCGCGGCTTAGGCGCTCCAAGCCGGCTGCATGATCGCGAACGACGCGCCCTGAGGGTCGATGATCCCGGCGAAGCGGCCGATCGGCATGTCCATCGGCTCGTTCGTGATCGTCGCGCCCAGCTCGCGCGCTTTCGCCACGGTGGCGTCCGCATCATTCACGGCGAAGCACACCGACCAGTGCGGCGGCACGTCGGCAGGGAAGTACTCGTCCGACATCTGCATCATGCCGCCCACCGGGCGGCCGTCGATCTCCCACACCGTGTAGGTGTCGGGCGCGCCCTCGAACTGTGGGCGGCCAGCCGTCCAGCCGAACACCTGCTGATAGAACGGCTTGTCCGTGTCCGCGTCGCGGGTGAGCACCTCGTTCCAGCACACCGATCCCGGCTCGTTCACCAGGTCGGCGCCCTTGAAGCTCTTCGGCTGCCAGACCCCGAACACGGCTCCGGTGGGATCGCTGAACACCGCCATCCGACCGATGTCGAGCACGTCCATCGGTTCGACGATCACGCTTCCGCCGGCATCCTGGACCTTGCTCGCCGTCTCATCGGCGTCGGTCACGCTGATGTAGGTGGACCACGCTGTGGGCTGGCCCTCCTGCATGTGTCCCATCAGTCCGCCGACGTTCTTCCCCTCGTACTGGAACATGCGGTAGCCGCCCGTCTCGTCCGAAGGCCCGGTTTCCGCGGGCTTCCAGCCCATCAGCTCGCCGTAGAAGGCCGCCGAAGCATCTGGATCCGATGAGGACAGGTCAACCCAGGAGGGGGTTCCGGGTGCGTACTCGGGCATGGGGATCTCCTTTCGGATGCCGCTGTGACGCGAGGCAACTCCAACTTATAGTGGGCGGACTTTGCCCGCGCCTCCCCAGCCCGTCAGCGTGCAACTCGAGCGCTGGCTCGACAGCGACGGCGACAAGACGGTCGGCAGCATCGTCGACCTGTTCGAGGAGAAGAGCTTCGCGCTGCTGTTCATCCTGCTGCTCGGGGTGCCGGCGCTTCCGCTGCCCACCGGCGGCGCCACCCACGTGTTCGAGATCATCGCCGTGCTGCTCGCGTTGCAGCTCATAGTGGGCCGCGACGAGATCTGGCTGCCGCAGCGTTGGTGCCGCATCCAGCTCGTGGGGGACAAGCAGCGGGCGTTCCTCACTCGCCTCATGAAGATCATCCGCTGGCTCGAGCGCTTCTCGCGGCCGCGCCTGCGCCCGCTGTTCAATCATCGGCTGAGCAACGCCGTCTTCGGCGTGCTCGTTGCCGTGCTCACGGTTGGCGCGTTCCTGGCGCCGCCGTTCACGGGGCTCGACACGCTGCCCTCCCTGGGAGTCGTGATCCTGTCACTGGGGGTGCTGCTCGAGGACATCGCGTTCGTATTCGTCGCCCTCGCCCTGGGCGGCGCGGGCGTGCTGCTCGAGATCATCCTCGGCCGCGCCGCAGCGCACGGCATCGGAAGTCTCCTCTAGCGATAGGCGCCCAGGCCTCGAGCCCGCTAACGGTCCACAACTGCGCGCGGGCGGTATGCGCCCGCCGAGTACTCCGCCAGCATCCGGCTCGCGGAGAAGCGCGGCCCGAGAGTGCGCAGCGAGTCGCGCATGCGTTCGAGCCAGGCGCCGGGGATGCCGTTCTCGTTGCGGTCGTAGAACGTCGGCACCACTTCCTCCTCGAGCACCCTGTAGAGCTCCGCCGCGTGCCGCGCGTCCTGCGCCGCGTGGTCGTGCTCCACGTCCCCGGACAGCGCCCAGCCGTTCGAGCCGTCGTAGCCCTCCGCCCACCAGCCGTCGAGCACGCTGAGCTGAAGGCCGCCGTTCATCACGGACTTCATGCCGCTCGTGCCGCTGGCCTCGAGCGGGGGCCGCGGCAGGTTGAGCCACACGTCGCAGCCCTGGGTCAGCCAGGCGCCCGTGGCGAGGTCATAGTCGTCGAGGAAGATCACCCGCTCGCCCACCACGGGCGCGCCCTTGAGGTGGAAGAGCGCCTGCAGCGCGCCCTTGGCCTCGTCGTCCCGCGGGTGCGCCTTGCCGGCGAGCAGCACCTGTACGGGGCGGTCGCCGCCGAGCAGCGCGAGCGTGCGCTCCGGGTCGTGGCCCAGCAGCAGGAGCCTCTTGTACGTGGCGGCTCGGCGCGCGAAGCCGAGAGTGAGCGCGTCCGGATCGAACGTGCGCACGGCTGCCTCGACGTAGCTCGGCAGGTCGTTGCGGCCCAAGCGGTCCGCCACGCTCCGGGCGCGGGCGAAGTCCACGAGCGCGGCACGCTGGCGGCAGCGCACGTCCCAAAGTTCCTCGTCAGGGATCGAGTCCACCACCTCCCAGGTGGCGGGATCGTCCGCACGGTCGAGCCAGTCCTCGCCAAGGTGGCGGTCGAGCAGCTCCCGCATCGGGCCGCCCACCCAGGTTGGGATGTGCACGCCGTTCGTCACGTGCTTGATCGGCACGTTCTCCACCGGAGTGCCGGGCCACAGCTCGCGCCACATGTCGCGCGCCACCTGGCCGTGGCGCCGGCTCACGCCGCCGGCGGCGTGACTGTTCCTGAGCGCGAACTGCGTGACTCCGAAGGGCTCGTGCTCGTCGTCCTGATGGGTGCGGCCAAGCCTGATGATCTCGGACGCGTCGACGTCGAGTTCGGCGGCGAGTTGCTGAATCTCCTGCGCCACCTGATCGGCGGGGTACGTGTCGTTGCCCGCGGGCACCGGCGTGTGGGTGGTGAACACGGTCTGCGCGCGGGCCGACTCGATCGCATCTCCGAGCGCGGCGCCGCCCGCCACCTCCTCGCGCGCGACCTCGAGCGGCGCCCACGCGGCGTGCCCCTCGTTCAGGTGGAGGGTGCTCGGCCGGATCCCGAGCGCCCGCAGCGCGCGCACGCCGCCCACGCCGAGCACGATGTACTGGGCGAGCCGGGTACCGGGATCGCCCACGTAGAGACGCGAGCTGATCCAGCGGTCCATGAGGCTGTTCTCGGGAAGGTCCGCGTCGAGCAGGAAGAGCGGCACGCGCCCCACCTCCACGCGCCAGATCTGAACGAGGACCTGGCGCTGCGCCACGGGCACCTCGATCGTCACGGGCGAGCCGTCCTCTCCGGTGACGAGCGCGGCCGGCAGGCGGTCCGGATCGGTGTCGACCCAGTACTCGTGCTGCCAGCCGGATGCGTCGATGCGCTGCCGGAAGTAGCCCTGCCGGTACATCAGGCCGACGGCCACGAACGGCAGCGCGCGGTCCGACGCCTCCTTCACGAAGTCGCCGGCGAGCGCGCCGAGGCCCCCGGAGTAGACGGGGAGCGACACGTGGATGCCGTACTCGGCGCAGAAGAACGCGACCGGCCTGTCCCATTCGAAGTCGTCGCTCCACGGCCGCTCGAGATCCGCCTGCACGTCCGCCTCGAGCCGCGCTGCGCGCTCGAGCAGCCAGCCGTCGGCCGCGGCACGGTGGAGCGACGGCATCGGCGCCTCCTCGAGCAGGCGCACCGGGTTCTGGCCGCACTGCTTCCACCGGTGCCGGTCCACGTCGCGGAAGAGCGACGGGCCGTCGGGGTGCCAGCTCCAGCGGTAGTTGTAGGCGAGCCGCGCGAGCGGCTCGAGCGGATCGGGAATCCGCTCGGCCAGTTCGGCCGCAGCGCGTTCTAGATCAGGCCGCCCGTCCCTCACGCGCGGGATTATCGCGAAGTCGGGTCGCGGGCTACCCTGGCGGCTCGTTTTGGGCGCGAATGGCGATACCTCATGCACGCTGGGTGTGCTCGCGTTCGGCGACTCGATCACCAATGGTGGCGGCGAGCTCCAGTGGGGCGTGGCGCTCCAGTCCTGGGCGCAGTGGGTGGCGCGCGGGCTGGGCCTGCCGTACACGGGCTACGCCACCGATGGCGCGCGAGTGGCGGACGTGGTGGGCGAGCAGATCCCGGCCTTCCGCCGGCGCTCCCCGCGTCCCGATGCGCGCTACGAGCTCGGCTGCCTCTACATCGGGGTGAACGACGTTCGCGCGGTCGAGTGGGACGCGCCCGCGTTCGAGGCCGCCTTCCGCGAGGCGATCGGGTTCCTGGCCGGCCGCTGCGAGCGCGTGCTGGCGCTAACGGCGCCGCTCGACCTCGGCCGGCCGCGCGCGGGGGAGAAGGTGCGAGACCTGAACGCGGTTGTGTGCAGCGCGGCTTCGGACACCGGCGCGCTCGTGCTCGACCTGAGCGACTTCGGGGCGCGCAACCTCGTGATGGCCGACCACGTGCATCCGACCGCGTTCGGGCAGATCGCCATAGCGGAACGCGCCCTCGACGTGCTCGCGCGTGACGGCGTCGAGCCCGCCGTGCGGCCGTCCACGCTGATCAGCTACGAGACGACGCGCTGGAAGCGTCTGCGCGGCGACGCCACCTACGCCTACCGGCACCTCAAGGTGAGCGCGCGCTCCGCGTTCATCCGGGGAGTGGCCGGCCGCCATCCCAACTAGCTGTTGCCACACAACACCTAGGTGGGACAGCCCCCCGACCGACGCTTACTGCTGCCGTAAGCGTTCGGCTTCGCCGGTGACTTCCCGCAGCTTGCGCGCCAGCCTCACGTTCAAGGCCCCCGGCGAAAGCTTCCACCGCCACTGACCGCTCGCGCGCGCCGGATCGTTCATCCGCGCCTCGCTCCCGAGCCCGAGCACATCCTGCGCCTGCACCATCGCCACGCGCGCGGGCGAGGAGAAAGCGAGCCGGATCAGCGCCCACCAAGGCTGGCGCTCGCGAATACCGCGCGCGGCCAGCTCCTCGTCCACCAGCGCCCGGCGCCCGGGCGAAAGCGACTCGAACCACCCGCGCGCCGTGTCGTGATCGTGCGTGCCCGTGTACACGATCCGGTTCTCCTCGTGGTTCTCGAGCCGGTGCACGGAGCGCGGCTCGTCCGGCTCGAAGCCGAACTGGATCACCACCATTCCGGGCAGCCCGAGCGAGTCCCGCAGCCGCTCCACCGGCGGGGTGATCACGCCGAGGTCCTCGGCCACGATCGGGAGGTCGGACCCGAGCTCCCGGTACGCCGCATCGAACACGGCGCGCCCAGGCCCGCGCCGGAAGCTCCCCTCCCTCGCGGTGCGCGCGCCCTCCGGCACCGCCCAGTACGCCACGAAGCCGCGGAAGTGGTCGATGCGCACGAGGTCGAACAGCTCGAACGAGCGCCGCAGTCGCTCCACCCACCAGCGGTAGCGCCGCCGCCGCAGCGCCGGCCAGTCGTACAGCGGGTTGCCCCAGAGCTGCCCCTTGTCCGTGTAGGCGTCGGGCGGCGCGCCCGCCACCACGCCGCGCTGGAAGAGCTCGCGATGTGCCAGGAAGTCCGAACTGCCCTCCGCCACGTAGATCGGGATGTCGCCGAACAGGCGCACCCCGCGGTCTCGCGCGTACGACCGCAGAGCCGTCCACTCCCGCTCGAAGCGCACCTGGTCCGCCACAGAGCCGCGCCCGGCGAGTCGCTCCCAGTCGCCGATCCAGTACGCGTGCCGCTCGCGGAAGTCGAGCTCCTCCTCGCTCGTCACACGCGCGCGAGGGTTCGCCAGCAGCCCGGGCCAGCAGGCGAACGCCGAGCGCGCCTTGTACGGCGAACGGTGCCGGTCGGGCGGGCCGAGCGGCAGCATCTGCCACCACGTTTGCCCCGCATCTGCCAGCCAATCGACGAAGCGGTAAGCGTCGCGATCGAGCCGCCCGCTGGCGAGCGACGTCGGGTGAAGTTGGACGCCGCTCGATCGCGGCAGGCGGGCGGATGTGTTTTGCACGAGCGTCAGGTGGATACTTCGACCTCAGTCGTGCCCGTTCCGTCCAGCACGCAACCGCCTCCGCGGCTCCAGATCCAATATCCGAGTCCCGCGGTGGACGGCGGACGGTATCCCGCGAAACGAGTGGTGGGCGACACGGTGACCGTGTCCGCGGACATCTTCCGCGACGGCCACGACATCATCCGCGCCGTGGCGCGCTACCGCGGGCCCGGCGAGAGACGCTGGCGCGAGGCGCCGCTCGCCCCGATCGACCGCCATCTCGACGGCGTGCGCTGGGAAGGTGCGTTCCAGGTGGACCGTCAGGGGGGCTGGCAGTTCACGATCGAGGCGTGGACTGACCGCTTCGCCACCTGGCGCGACGAGCTGGAGCGCAAGATCATTGCCGGCCAGAGCGATCTGGCGGGCGAGCTGTCGGAGGGGATCGTGCTTCTTCGCGACGCCGCGGGCCGGGCGAAGGACGAGGCCGACCGCCAGCTGATCGAGCACGCGCTTGCCGAGCTCGAGAATCCCGCCATCCCGGAGAGCGCCAAGCACGACCTCGTGCTCGGCCCGGAGCTGTTCGAGGCGATCGAGCGCCACGAGGAGCGCCACGGCGACGCCACCCTGCCTGAGCCGCTGCGCATCGAGGTGGACAGAGTGCGCGCGAAGTTCGGCGCCTGGTACGAGCTCTTCCCGCGCTCGTGGGGCGGCCTCAAGGGAGTGGAGAAGGCACTTCCGAAGCTCGCCGACCTCGGCTTCGACGTGGTGTACCTGCCCCCGATCCACCCGATCGGCCACACCAACCGCAAGGGGCGCAACAACGCCCTCGTGGCGAAGAAGAAGGACCCGGGATCCCCCTGGGCGATCGGCGACGAGAGCGGCGGCCACGACGCGGTGCATCCCGACCTCGGCACGCTCGACGACGTGCGGTCACTCGCGAGCTCGGCGGCGGAGCTGGGCATGGACGTGGCGCTCGACTTCGCGATCCAGTGCTCGGCCGATCACCCGTGGCTCACCGAGCATCCAGAGTGGTTCCACCGCCGCCCGGACGGCACGCTCAAGTACGCCGAGAACCCGCCCAAGCGCTACCAGGACATCTACAACGTGAACTGGGAGTCCGAGGACTGGCGCGGCCTGTGGGAGGCGCTGCGCAAGGTGATGCTCCAGTGGGTGGACTGCGGCGTGAAGGTGTTCCGGGTGGACAACCCGCACACCAAGCCGTTCCCGTTCTGGGAGTGGCTCATCCGCGAGGTTCACAAGCAGGACCGCGACGTGGTGTTCCTGGCTGAGGCGTTCACGCGCCGCGCCGTGATGCGCCATCTGGGCAAGCTCGGCTTCAGCCAGTCCTATACCTACTTCACCTGGAAGAACTCGCGCTGGGAGCTCAGCGAGTACGTGTCCGAACTGGCGTACTCGGGCGAGCAGGAGTACTTCCGGCCGAACTTCTTCGCAAACACGCCCGACATCCTCCACGCCTACCTCCAGCACGGCGGCCCGGCGGCCTTCGAGGCGCGGCTCGTGCTCGCCGCCACGCTCAGCCCGAGCTACGGGCTCTACTCGGGCTACGAAAACTTCGAGAACACGGCGGTGCGCGAGGGCTCCGAGGAGTACCTCGACTCAGAGAAGTACGAGGTGAAGAAGCGCAAGCTCGACGGGCCGCTGCTGCCGATGATCAAGCGGGTGAACGAGATCCGCCGTGCCAACCCGGCGCTGCAGGAGCTCTCGAACGTCACGTTCCTCGACACCGCCAACGAGGCGCTGATCGCCTACGCCAAGCAGTCGCCCGGCAACACGGTTGTGTGCGTGGTGAACATCGATCCGTTCCAGGCGCAGGAGGGCCTGGCGGTGGTCCCCGCGCACCTCGGCCTGCCGCCCAGCTTCACCGCGCACGACCTCCTCACGGACGAGCGCTACCAGTGGCGCATCGGGCAGAACTACGTGCGCCTCGAGCCCGGCGTGAGGCAGGCGCACATCGTGTGCGTGGAGAGCTGACGCGGATGGCCACGCTTCAGCAGCCCAGCACGGCGCAGGCCCAGACCCGCCAGTGGTTCGAGGCGGAGCCGCTCTGGTTCAAGAGCGCGGTGTTCTATGAGATCCACATCCGAGGCTTCTTCGACGGCAACGGCGATGGCTCGGGCGACTTCCGCGGGCTCACGGAGAAGCTCGACTACCTCCAGTGGCTCGGCATCGACTGCATCTGGCTCCTGCCCTTCTACAACTCGCCGCTGCGCGACGGCGGCTACGACATCGCGGACTTCACGAAGGTGCACCCGGACTACGGCACCGTTGACGACGTGCACGAGTTCATCGACGCCGCCCATGCGCGCCGCATCCGCGTGATCGCGGACCTCGTGATGAACCACACCTCAAGCGATCACCCGTGGTTCCAGCGCGCACGGCAGGCGCCGGCGGGCTCGCCCGAGCGCGACTTCTACGTGTGGTCGGACACCGACGAGCGCTACCAGGACGCCCGCGTCATCTTCGTGGACACCGAGTCCTCCAACTGGACCTGGGACCCGGTGGCGGGCGCCTACTACTGGCACCGCTTCTTCTCCCACCAGCCGGACCTCAACTACGACAACCCCGAGGTGCAGCAGGCGATGCTCGACGTGCTGCGCTTCTGGCTCGACCTCGGCCTGGACGGCTTCAGGCTCGACGCCGTGCCGTATCTCTTCGAACGCGAGGGCACCAACTGCGAGAACCTGCCGGAGACCCACGACTACCTCAAGCGCATCCGCAAGGAGATAGACGAGAACTATCCGGACCGGGTGCTGCTGGCCGAGGCCAACCAGTGGCCCGCCGACGTGGTTCAGTACTTCGGGGACGGGGATGAATGTCACATGGCGTTCCACTTCCCGGTGATGCCGCGCATGTTCATGGCGGTGCGCCGCGAGGAGGCGGTGCCGATGTACGAGATCCTCGCGCAGACTCCGCATATCCCGGACAACTGCCAGTGGGGGCTCTTCCTCCGCAACCACGACGAGCTCACGCTCGAGATGGTCACCGACGAGGAGCGCGACTACATGTACTCCGAGTACGCGAAGGACCCGCGCATGAAGCTCAACCTCGGGATCCGCCGCCGGCTCGCTCCGCTGCTCGACAACGGCCGCGACGAGATCGAGCTGATGCACGCGATCATGTTCTCGCTGCCCGGCTCGCCGGTCCTCTACTACGGCGACGAGATCGGGATGGGGGACAACTTCTACCTGGGCGACCGCCACGGCGTGCGCACGCCGATGCAGTGGTCGGGAGACAAGAACGCGGGCTTCAGCCGCGCGAACCCGCAGCGGCTCTATCTCCCCGTGATCATCGACCCG
>DASUWY010000078.1 GCA_036378175.1 Thermoleophilaceae bacterium | reverse complement strand
CTCTCCCAGCCCGGCACCTCGAAGCACCTGCGCGTGCTGCGCGAGGCCGGGCTCGTGCGGGTCGAGAAGGACGCGCAGCGGCGCGTGTACACGCTCAACCCGCAGGCGCTGGCGGACCTGATCCGCTGGATCGACCCGTTTCGGCGCGCAATGGCCACCCAGCTCGACGCGCTCGAACGTCACCTGGACGAGACCTCAACGAAAGGAACGACGCCATGACGATCGCCGACGGCCTGGTGGAGACCCGCCCTGACGGCAG
This sequence comes from Thermoleophilaceae bacterium, assembly GCA_036378175.1. Lineage (GTDB taxonomy): Bacteria > Actinomycetota > Thermoleophilia > Solirubrobacterales > Thermoleophilaceae > JAICJR01. The sequence continues at coordinate 9,289 of DASUWY010000078.1, read as the reverse complement.
CGCCGTGATCACCTTCGAGCGCCGCCTGGCCCACCCGGTCGAGCGCGTGTGGGACGCGATCACGGACCCCGCCCAGGTGATCCGCTGGTGGGGCGAGCTCACCGGCCAGATGCGGCCGGACGGAGACTTCAACCTCCGCTGGCTGAACGACGACGAGGAGGGTCGCTCCTCAGGATGGCGCGGGACGGTGACGGAGTACGAGCCGCCGCACGTGCTCGAGACGAGCGGCCTGTGGGGCTCCCCCAAGGAGCCCTGGGGACAGACGAATGCCACACTCCGCTTCGAGCTCAGCCCGGACGGCGAGGGCACCATCCTCCGCTTCGTGAACACGGTCGAGAAGCTGCCGGACGAGTTCCGCACGATGGTTCCGGCCGGCTGGCACTGGCACCTCGACGCGCTCGCGGGCGTGCTCGACGGCGCGCCCGACCGGAAGCTCCACGACATGGACGGCTGGGCGCCGATCCACGCCGGCTACCAGGAGCGGTACGCGAGCGTGGGCTAGGCTGCCGAGCTCTGGCGCTCGTGCCGCGTGCGGGGCTCGATGATCGAGCCCCAGTCCGCGTCCTCGATCCGTGCTGGCTCGGTGGACTCGATGAAGTCGCGCAGCACGCGCGCGAGTCCCTCCGGGTCCTCGAGGTGCGGGAAGTGGGCGGCCTTCGGCAGCGTGGCGAAGTGGCTGTGCGGCACCGCCTCGTGCATCGCGCGGCCGTGCTCGAGCGGGATCGTGTTGTCGCGCTCGCCCCACACCACCAGCGTGGGCATGATCGAGTCGAGCAGGTAGAGACGGTCGCGCGCGCTCACGCGCTGGCCGTGCACGTCGATCACCGCGCGGAGCGTGTGCAGGAACGCGGCGCGCGCGCCCGGCTGCTCGAGTGGCCGCAGCGCGCGGACGATCGCCTGCACGTACACGCCCTTGCTGTTCCCGCGCTCGCGGAGCCGGGCGCCGAGCGCTGCCAGCGCGTCGAGGATCCGGCGGTGCACGAGCAGAGCCAGCACGCCGTTCATGCCCGGTAGCGCCGCGCTCCGGAGCAACGGGCTCACCTCGCGACCGAGGCCGCCGCTCGACACCAGCACAAGCCGCTCCGTGCGCTGGGGGAACTGGTAGAAGAACTGCATCGCCACGCCGCCGCCCAGCGAGTGGCCGACGATCGTCGCGCGGTCGATCCCGATCACCGCGAGCATGTCGCGGATGCTCGCCGCGTGCGCGCCCAGCGAGTAGTCGCCGCGCACCGCGGCCGAGTCGCCATGACCGATCAGGTCCGGCGCGATCACGGTGTAGCGGTCCGCGAGGCGCAGCGCGACCTGCTCCCAGTGGCGGGACGAGTTCACCATCCCGTGAATCAGCACCACGGGCGGCCCGCTCCCGGCCACCCGGTAGATCACCCGGTGCCCGTGCAGCTCCATCTCCCAGGGCTCGAACGCGCTCACGCGCCCACCTTATTCAGTCCGCGCGGTCAGACAGCCGTGGGCTCGCGGCCCTCCAGCTTGGCACCCAGCTCCATCAGCGCGTTCAGGTAGGCCTCGGAGAAGGTGGGGAACGGCTGGATCGTGTCCACCAGCACCTCCAGCGGCACCCTCGCGCGGATCGCGAGCGTGGCCTGCTGGAGCCACTCGCCGGCCTCGGGCCCGATCGCGTGCGCGCCGGTGAGGCGCTCACCGTCCGAGACGAGGGTGAGGAAGCCCGGCTTCTCCGCGTACGCGCGCGTGTAGGTGGAGGTGCGCGCCACCTCCGCGAGCTGCGCGGTGACGGTGTGCTCGCCCTCGGCCTCCCCCACGCTCGCCACCTGCGGATCTGTGAACACCACGCGCGGCACCGCGTCGTACGACGCGCGAGCCGGCTTGCCCAGGATGTTCGACGCCACCACGCGGCCCTGGTACTTGCCCACGTGCGTGAAGGGCCAAATCCCGGTGCAGTCGCCCACCGCCCACACGCCGTCGGCCGCGGACATCCGCTCGTCCACCTCGATTCCCTTCGCGCCCGCCTCGATGCCCACGCTCTCGAGGCCGATGTCGCGGGTGCGCGCCGTCCGGCCGGTGGCCACGAGCAGTTTGTCGCCGCGCAGCTCGCTGCCGTCGGGGAAGTCGAGCGCGTAGCCGTCGCCGTGCCGGCGGGCACGCTCCGCCTGCTGGCCGAGGTGGAGCTCTATCCCCTCCGCCTCGAGCACCTCGCCGAGCGCGCAGCCGAGCTCGGCGGGCTCGCGCGGCAGAAGGTGGTCCTCTCCCTCCACGAGCGCGACCGAAGCCCCCAGCCGCCGCACGGCCTGCGCCATCTCCGCCCCCACCGGACCGCCACCGATGATGAGCAGCCGCTCGGGCACCTCCTTCAGGCCGGTCACCTCGCGATTGGTCCAGAGGCCGTCGAGCTGGTCGAGGCCGTCGATGGGCGGAAACTGAGGGTCGGAGCCGGTGGAGATCACCACGTGGTCGGCTGTGTGGACGGTCCCGTCCACCTCCATCGTCCCCCGCCCGGCGAGGCGACCGTGCCCGCGGATCAGGTCCACGCCGATGTCATCGAGCCACTTAGCCTGATCCGAGTCGTCGTAGTCGGAGACCATGAAGTTCCGCCAGCCCAGCGCGGCGCCCACGTCCAGCTCGCCGGTGATCGCCTCGGCGGCGCCGGGTGCTTCGCGCGCGTGCGCGATGGCCTCGCCCGGCCTCAGCAGCGTCTTCGACGGGATGCAGGCCCAGTAGGAGCACTCGCCGGCCACGAGCTCGCGCTCCACGATCGCCACGTTCTTGCCGCCCTCCGCCAGGCGGCCCGCGCAGTGCTCGCCGGCAGGCCCGGCGCCGAGGATGATCACGTCGTAGTGGCTCATGCGGTCAACGTACCCGGTAGTCCGCCAGGCCCACCGTCCGTTACGGGTGCAGCTTCTCGCCGCGCTCGAGCATCTCCACGAACTGCCTGAGGCGCCGCGCGCGCGTCTCCGGCCGCTTGGCGTCATGCAGCCGGTAGAGGACCGCGTAGCGGTTCTGGCTGTTGAGCGTGCCGAAGAACTCCTTCGCGGCCGGGTTCTCGTCGAGCGCCTCCTGTAGATCGGCGGGCACCTCCATCGTGCGCTGTCCGTCATACGCGGCATCCCAGCGGCCGTCGGCCTTCGCCCGTTCGACCTCGCGCAGCCCGGCGGGCTTCATCTCGCCGCTCTCGATCATGCGGGTGGCCTTGTCGCGGTTGATCTTCGACCACTTGCTGCGCGGGCCGCGCGGCGTGAAGCGCTGGAGGAAGTACGTCTCGTCGAGCGACTTGCGGTGGCCGTCGATCCAGCCGAACGAGATCGCGATGTCGAGCACCTCGGGATAGGCCACCGTCGCCACGCCGGTGCCCTTCTTCGCGATCTTCACCCACACGCCGGGCGCGCTGGCGTGATTCTCGGCTAGCCAGTCGTGCCACGCTTCTGGCGACTCGAACGGAAGCTCCGGTAGGTCGGCTGACATCGCCCTGAAGTGTTAGCGCGATTCCCGGTTAGCCGGCGATGGACGGGGAAGACCAACGAGCATGGGGAAGATCGCGAAGGGCCTCCTGGCCGGAGCGGCGGGCACCGCCGCGATGACATTGAGCTCCACGCTCGAGCAGAAACTGCGCGGTCGCGAGGGGTCAACGGCGCCCGCGGATGCGGCCGCGACGGTGCTCGGCATCGATCACTTCCCCTCCGAGGAGGCGAAGAACCGCTTCAGCGAGGCGGTGCACTGGGTCTACGGCACCTCCTGGGGCGCCGTCCGGGCGCTCCTCGGCGCATTCCTGCCACCCGCAGCGGCTAGCGCCACGCACCTGGCGATGCTCTGGGGCAGCGAGCAGCTGATGCTGCCGGCGCTCGACGTCTCGCCGCCGCTCACCGAGTGGGGCGCGGTGGAGGTGGCGATCGACGCCGGCCACCACGTGGTGTATGCCGCGGCCACCGGCGCCACTTACGAGCTGCTCAACAGCTGACGCGCCCCGACATACGATCCGCGGGATGACGGTCTCGCGCACGGCCCAGAGCGTGGCGGCACTGCGCGCCACTTTCGATCGCCCGTCCACGCCCGGCGGCGACCCTGATGCTCAGCGCAGGCTCGCCCGCGGCATGACGCCGGGTCGAGCCCTCGAGCTGCGCGATCAGCTGCTCGAGCGCACGACCTTCTTCGACCGCGTGGTGCTCGACGCCCTTGCGCGCGGCGTGGACCAGGTGGTGATCGTTGGCGCCGGTTATGACGACCGCGCGTTGCGCTTCCGCTCGCCCGGGGTTCGCTTCTTCGAGCTCGATCACCCCTCAACCCAGGCCGACAAGCGGAAGCGCCTCGAGGGAACGGATGGCGGTCCCGCGTTCGCCCCGGTGGACCTCGTGCGCGAGTCCGTGGCGGGCGCGCTTGCGGCGGCCGGCCACTCGGACGCGAGGCCCACGCTCTTCATCTGCGAAGGGGTGCTCGTGTATCTCGAGCCACCGGACATCGTGCGCATGCTCGCTGAGCTGGCGTCGCGCGCGGGCGACGGCAGCGAACTGGCCGTGAGCCTCGCAATACATGCACCGGAGTACCCCACCGAGGCCGTGTTGCGGGTGGTCAACGAGGCGCGCGGCGACCACGCTGGCGAGCCCTGGCGGACGATCCTGCCACGCGACGCCCACCTCGACCTTCTGCGCCGGGCGGGCTGGGTCGAGCAGGAGGTGCTTGGCGAGGAGCGCTCGCTGCTCGTGCGGGTTACAGTCGCCGAATGACCACGGATCTGTTTGCCCCGCCACGCCCGATCAACGCGATCGCGGACGTCTTCGCCAACGTCTGGCAGCTCGGCTACGTGTGCCCGGACCTCGATCGCGGGATGGAGTTCATGCGCGAGCGTTTCGGGCTCGAGCACTGCGTGGAGGTGCCCACGGACACCGCGCGCGTGCTCGACCACAATGATGAGGAGGTGGACTGGACCGCCCGGATCGCCATGGGATCGCGCGGCGGGCTGATCATCGAGCTGATCGAGCCGGTGTCAGGGGACGTGGAGTTCTACCGCCGCTTCCTGCCGCCCGACGGCTCGTTCGCCGTTCGCCTTCATCACATCGCCACCCACGTCCCGCTCGGCGACGACGTGTGGGAGGACATCCGCCGCCTGCTTGCCGAGTCCGGCCTTCGCTTCGACCACACCGTGCTCATCCCGGATCGCGTCCGCGCCGGCTACGTGGACACGAGCGCCGAGCTCGGCCACCTGCTCGAGATCTGCCAGCTCCAGCCGGCGGACATCGAGCTCTTCACGGACATCGTGAGCGACAGCTCATGAGCGTCGTCTTCCTGCTGGACGTAGACAACACGCTCCTGAACAACGACGCGGTGGCGGACGACCTCCGCCAGCACCTCACGGGCGCGTTCGGCGAGGAGCGCCAGCAGCGCTACTGGCAGTTCTTCGAGGAGATCCGCTCCGAGCTCGGCTACGCGGACTACCTGGGCGCGCTGCAGCGCTTCCGGCTCGCATACCCGCGCGAGACGCGCCTGCTCGAGATCTCGAGCTTCCTCGTCCACTACCCGTTCGCCGACCGCGTTTACAACGGAGCCCTCGACGCGATCGCGCGCCTGCGCGAACACGGCACGCCCGTGATCCTCAGCGACGGCGACGTGGTGTTCCAGCCGCTCAAGGTCGAGCGCTCCGGGATCGGCGAGGCGGTTGCCGGCGAGGTGCTGATCTACGTGCACAAGGAGCACGAGCTCGACGACGTGGAGGCGCGCTACCCCGCCGACAACTACGTGCTGGTGGACGACAAGCTCCGGATCCTCCACGCGGTGAAGCAGGCGTGGGGCCAGAGGGTGACCACCGTCTTCCCGCGGCAGGGCCACTATGCACTGGATCCTGAGCAGATCGCGCGCTATCCCGCTGCAGATATCACGATCGAGGCGATCGGCGAGCTGAACGAACTGGACCTGGAGCGGCTACGGGCGTAGCGTTGCGCCGTGACACCCGAAGAGCTGCTCGAGCGCTTCAAGCCGCATCCCAAGTACGACTCGCAAGAGGCCTTCTTCGCTGACTCCGCGGAGGAGCTGACGGCGAATCCCGGCGACGAGCTGCGGCGGGGCGACGGCCAGGTGATCGCCACCGCCGGCAAGGACCTCAGCCTCTCCACGCTCGGCGTCGAATACCCGGACGGCAGCGCCGCCGCGAGCAGCGACGTGCTGGGCATCCACGGCAAGGACTACCGCACGCAGTACACCAAGCTGCGGGAGGCCCGGGCGGACCTTCGGAACGTGATCTACGGCCACGCCGTGCCGGGAGCGAACGGCAAGCTCTGGCTGCAGTACTGGTTCTGGTACTTCTACAATGATTACCAGCTGGCGGCGGGCTTCGGCCTGCACGAGGGCGACTGGGAGATGGTGCAGATCCGGCTGGCCGAGGACGAGCGGCCGGAGCTCGCGCTCTACGCGCAGCACGCGTACGCGGAATCGAAGCCGTGGGACGAGGTGGAGACGACGCCCGACGGCCACCCGGTCACGTATCCCGGGCGCGGCTCGCACGCGTCCTACTTCCGTCCCGGGCTGTACGAGACCGAGGGCTGGTACGACATCGTGGACGGCAAGCGCGAGGCGCCGGAGCTGCAGCTCGTGGTGATCTCCGACGACGGCCCCGGCTGGGTCTCCTGGCCGGGCGCGTGGGGAGACACCAAGCCGCGCATCCAGGGGCTCGAGGAGCCGAGCCCGACGGGACCCTCGCAGCATCCACAGTGGGAGAACCCCGAAGTGCTGTTCGACAGCTCGATCGATCGCACGGTGAAGGCACCTCCGGAACCGCCGGAGCTCGACGCCACGCGAGAGCACGGTGACCTGTGGGTGAAATTCGATGTGAGCGACGTGGAGCCGCTGAAGCTGATCGCCACGGTGAACTCACACGATGAGCCCGGCGTGCCGCCCAAGACGTTCACGTTCGACATCGCCGGCAAGGGCCAGAGCGGCCAGTTCGACACGCAGCTGACGCTCGACGACCACAAGCGCTACGAGGTGGATCTCAGCATCACCATGCGAGCGGGGGACACGGAGCTGCCCACGCTCTCGCGCTGCATCCCGCTCGCGCCGGGCGTGGCGAGCAAGATCCCTGACTGGGTGAAGCACCCGATCTGGGCCATCGAGCAGTTCGTGGACGGCAAGGGATGATCGCCGACCTCCACGCCCACTACCCCATGCACCTCGTGCCCGACGAGAAGGGGTCGCCGCTCGACGCGATCACCACGGCGTCGGGGCGCCACCGCCTGCGTGACCGCATCCGCGCGTGGCTCGTGGGGCTCGCCAGCCGCTTCGACAACTACAGGTCGTTCGAGTCGGGTCCGCGCGTGACCGTCGACTCGATGACGGCTGGCGGCGTGGGCGTGGCCTGGTCTGTGCTGTACGCGTTCTTCGACGAGGTGGACCTGTCGAAGTCGTACGCCTCGCCCCCCTCCCCCGGCTACATCGACGACGCTCTCGAGCAGATCGACACCGTGGAGGAGAACATCTCCACCCGGCACTCCGACAAGGCGGCCGTGGCACGTACGCCGGCCGAGCTCGACGCCACGCTCGCCTCCGGCAAGGTGGCTCTCGTGCACGTGCTCGAGGGCGGATTCCACCTCGGCGCCACGCCGCAGGAGGTGGACGCGGCGGTGACGAAGCTGGCGGCCCGCGGCGTGGCCTACGTCACGCTCGCGCACCTCTTCTTCCGCCAGATCGCCACCAACGCCAACGCCCTCCCCTTCCTGCCCGACCGCCTCTACAACTTCTTCTTCCCGCAGCCGCACGAGGGGCTCACCGATCTCGGCCGCGCCGCGGTGAGGGCGATGGTGCGCGAGCACGTGCTGGTGGACGCCTCTCACATGGGCGACCGCTCCGTGGCGGACCTCATTGCGCTGCTCGACGAGCTCGACCCCGCGCGCCAGGTGCCGCTGTTCTTCTCCCACGCGGGCTACCGCTTCGGCAAGCAGGAGTACATGTGCAGCGAGGACACGGTCCGCGCCGTGGCGGCGCGCGACGGCCTGATCGGGCTGATCTTCGCCCAGTTCCAGCTGCTCGACGGGCTCAAGCCGCGCAACACGAAGACGTTCGATGACTCGGTGGACGCCATCTGCAAGCACATCGACCGCATCGCCGAGATCACCGGCTCCCACCGCAACATCGGCCTCGGCACCGACTTCGACGGCTTCATCAAGCCCACCCTCTCCGGGCTCGAGAGCTCAGCCGACCTCGCGAAGCTCGAGGCGGCCCTCCGGGAGCGCTACGGCGATGTGGTGGCCGAGGCCATCACGTCCGGCAACGCCCTGCGCCTCCTGCGCGGCTACTGGCGCGGTGCACACACCCCTGCGCCGCCCCTACCGACTTAGTCAAACGCATTGAGCCGTGGTCAACGCGTTTGCCCGCCGGGCAATGGCGTTGTCAAAGCATTTGACGGTGGATCAATCCGTTTTGACGGTGGGTCAATTGGTTTGACCCTCCGTCAATTTGACCCGCAGTCAAACCGTTTGACCACGGGTCAAATCGCTTGACCGGGGGTCAATTCGTTTGTCTAAGTCGGTAGGCAACGCGAAAGGGAGTACCGCGCTACGGCTCGATCACGTTGTTCGGATCGGGCTGGTCCTCGCGCGGCGCGGCGCTGTAGTCGCCGAACGCGCCGTCGCGCTCGGCAACGGCGCCGGGCACCCCCTCGCGCTCGGCCAGCTCGATGAAGCGCTTGGCGTCGGGCGTGTTGCGCATCAGGCCGTCGAGGATCGGGCCGAGCGTCTGCGTGGAAGCGAGGCCCATGTTCTCGTAGGCCTGGTTCACCACGAGCTTCATCGCGGCGAGTTGGGACAGAGGGATCGAGGCGAGACGGTCAGCCAGCGCGCGCACCGTCGACTCCAGCTCCGAGAACGGCACGGCTTGGTTGATGAGGCCGATGTCCGCCGCCTCGCGGCCGCTCAACGGCTTCCCGGTTAGCGCGTACTCCTTCGCGCGGGTGAGGCCGAGCCGGTAGAGCCACATGCCGCTGAGGTAGGCGCCCCACATGCGGCTGTACGGCGTGCCGATGCGCGCGTCCTCGCTCGCCACCACGAGGTCGGCGCACAGCGCCATGTCGCTGCCGCCACCCACGCACCAGCCGTGCACCTGCGCGATCACCGGCTTTGGTGAGCGCCACATCGACATGAACTTCGGCACCGGCCCGAGCGATGGCGCGGTGGCCATCATGAAGTCCTTGCCGGGGTCCCACTCCCCCTCGGTGGTCATCAGCTCGTCCCAGTGATGGAAGCCGCCGCTGAAGTCGAAGCCCGCGCAAAACGAGCGGCCGGCGCCGCGTAGCACGATCACCTTCACGGACGAGTCCGCCACGGCGCGGTGCACCGCCGCC
>DASUWY010000077.1 GCA_036378175.1 Thermoleophilaceae bacterium | reverse complement strand
GTCCGGCAGCGGGTCGGGCAGGACGAACTGGCCCTCCACGTCGCTCAGGACCACGAGGTCCCCCGGCTTCAGATCACGGTTCACGAACGGCGACACCACGCCGCTCTCCACGATCTTGGGCGTGATCGAGATGTAGCCATCCGGCCGGCCCGGCTCGGAGGTGAGCGAGTAGGCGCGCCAGTGGCGCTTGCCGTCGATGTCGAAGCCCACGCGCACGTACTGGCCCGGCTCGTGCCCGGGCCACTTGTGCCCGGGCTTCACCTCAACGGTCACCGCGTAGTCGGTCTCCTTGCAGATGCGCTCCACCCGCCCTCGCAGCTCGCGCGTGGACCACAGCGGGTTGATCATCTCGATGTAGTCGTCCGGCAGGAGCGGCGTGGTGAATGCGCGCGTGGCGCGGAGGATCCGCTCGCGGACCTTCGATACGTTCGGACGCGCTCCGCTCTCAGCCATCTAGCGAAGCTCTATTCCCGGAACCCCAGCGATCATGCCATCAAACCATGTCACATAGCATCGAGAAATGCTGCAGCACTGCCCTGCCGCGTTGCGTGGCTACGAAGTACCCCTCGCCGGGGAGCCGAAACCGACGCTCGCGCTAGCGCTCGATACGCGCAGGCAGGCCGAAGCGCTCGAACGTCGCGCGTAGCCGTTCGGGGTCGGTCGGCTCGTCGACGAAGCGGTAGTAGGCCTCGCGCTCAGTGGCGTCCGTGGCCCGGTTGATGAACGCCACCACGTCGCTGATCAGGTCGTCTCGCAGCGTGAGCACGTTGAGCGCGAACGGCAGGTAGGCGTTCTCGCCCTCGTCCCAGGTGTAGAAGGCGAGCGCCGGCTGGCCGTTCGCTCTCGTCTGGATCGCGTGCCAGTTCCAGTCGCCGGACATCGGCCACCCGGCGAGGAAGATCTCGAGCGACTCGCGGCCGTGAAACCAGCTTGCGAGCGGCGGCATCGCGAAGCTCACGTCCTCGGTGAGCATGGCCACCACCGTGTCCACGTCGCACTTCTCCCACGCCTCCACGTAGCGATCCACGATCTGCTTGAGCTTCTCGTCTCCCAGCGCGCGCAGCGTTGCCTGCTGCGTCTGCTCCGGGGTGCGCTCCTCCACCGACGCCCGGGCGCGCTGGAGCGCGCTGTTCACGGACGCCGTGCTCGTGTCGAGCGTCTCGGCCACCTCCTTGGCCGAGAAGCCCAGCACCTCACGCAGGATCAGCACGGCGCGCTGGTTCGGCGGCAGGTGCTGAAGCGCTGCCACGAACGCGAGCTCGATCGACTCGCGCATCTCGTAGCTCGCCTCAGGCGCGGCGTAGCCGTCCTCGATGCCGAGCATCTCGTCCGGATACGGCTCCACCCACACGGACTCCACCACCGGCTCGCCCGGGCCGGCATGCGGGTCCTCCGCCGGCGCGTAGTCCACCGGCAGCACGCGCTTGGGCCGCTTGGCGATCGCGTTCAGGCAGGTGTTCGTGGCGATCGTGTAGAGCCACGAGCGCAGCGAGCTGCGCCCCTCGAAGTTCTTCAGGCCGCGCCACGCGCGCAGCATCGCCTCCTGGAGCGCGTCCTCGGCGTCGTGCACCGAGCCGAGCATGCGATAGCAGTGAGCGTGAAGCTCGGAGCGATAGGGCTCGACGAGGCGGGCGAACGCGCCCTCGTCTCCGTTCCTGCTCGCGGCGAGCAGCTGGTCCTCGTTTTGTGGAGTGGTGCGAGTTTGGGTGGCCATGCCAAGCAGCCTAAAGACCGCCGATGAGTTTCGTCCCGAGCCCAGGTCTAAGTGCCAGGGCATGAGGCCAGAATCCCCCCACCCGCTGGTTCATCTCGAGCTCCACACCGACGATCTCGCGCGGGCGACGTCGTTCTACGAGCGGCTGCTGGGGTGGCGAGGCGAGTCCGTGGAGAGCGGCGCGGGCCCGTATGTGACGCTCGACATGGGCAGCGACGTGACCGGCGGCGCGGTGGGCTGCGGCACGCCCAAGGCGCTGTGGCTGCCGTATGTCCAGGTGCCGGACCTCGTGGAGGCGACGGAGCGCGCCAGGAGCCTCGGCGCAGCCGTGCAGGTGGAGCCGCGCGAGGGGCCCGTGGGCTGGCGCAGCATGATCGCGACGCCCGCCGGCGCCGCCATCGCGCTCTGGCAGCCTAAGCGCTGAGCGCGCGGGGATCCGGCAGCGCCCGCGGCTTCCCGAACACCGCCGCAAGCACGATGCTCAGCTCGTAGAGCGCCACGAGCGGGAGCATCTCGAGCACCATCGTCACGGGATCCACGCCGGGGAGCAGCATCGCCACCACGGCGCTCGCCACGATCGCGTAGCGGCGCCAGTGGCGCAGCCTCTCGGGCGTGACCACCCCGAGACGTGTGAGCGCGAGGATCGCCACCGGCACCTGGAACACGAGGCCGCAGGCCACGAGTGTCTGCGACGCAAACGAGTAGTAGTCCGCCGCGCGTATCTGCACGTTGAACTGGTGCGAGTTGAAGTGCAGCAGGAACTTGAGCGCGGCCGGCAGCACGAGCAGATAGCCGAAGGCCACGCCCGCCAGGAACAGCGTGGGCACCATCAGGAGCAGCGGCGTGGTGACCCGCCGCTCACGCGTGGTGAGCGCCGGAACCACGAACGCGTACGCCTGGTAGAGCAGGACGGGCAGCGTGAGAACGAGCGCGGCGTAGGCGGCCAGCCGGAAGGTGGTGGTGAACGGCTCGGCCGGCCCGAGGGTGATCGGCCGCCGCCCGTGGAGCGGCCGATTCACCAGGCGCAGGATCAGGTGGTTCTGCCAGAAGCAGAGACCGAGCGCGACGGCGAACGCGGCGAGCGAGACGATCACGCGCGAGCGCAGCTCGTCGAGGTGATCCACAACGCTCAACCGCGCGTCGCCGCGGATGGGACGCAGCCGCCTCATGCCGCTCGCGGCTGCTCCCGCTCCTCGGCGGCGGCGATCTGTGCCGGCGCCTCGGGCTCGTTCCCGCCGATCGCATCCTTGAACTCGCGCATCCCCTTGCCCACCGAGCGGCCCATGTCAGGCAGCTTCTTCGGACCGAGGATCACGAGCGCGATCACGAGCACGACGATGAGTTCGAGTGGGCCGATGTTCGGCACCTTGGTTCCCTTCTCTCGGGTTCGGGCGGACGTTCTTCCACCCGCTCGTACGCTCGCCGCCGCCGGGCGGATCACGTCCGGGACTCGATTGATCCGCCAGCGGCCGGTCTCCGAACAAGCAGACCAACCCACTGCTCGAAAGGAGTCGTCCAATGACCACCCCCGCACAAGAGATCGGGACCGACCGCAGGCAGTTCCTCGGCAAGGCGGCAGCCACAGGAGCCGGTGTGCTCGTGGGCGGCGGCGCGCTCGAGGCCCTCGTGCCGTCGTTCGCCGAGGCCCGCAAGAAGAAGGGCGGCGTGACGAAGGGGGACGTGAACATCCTCGTCGCAGCACAGATCGCCGAGGCGCTCGCCGTCACCACCTACACGAACATCATCAACACGGCGCCGTTCTTCGGGCGGCTCGCGGAGGACGACCAGGGCTACCTCAAGGCCGCGCGGCAGGAGGAGATGTCGCACTACCTGCTCGAGAAGAGCGTGACGCGCAAGCCGTCGCCCTTCACGACCTTCTACTACCCGCCGAAGATGTTCGCGGACGCGCAGACCACGCTGAACGTCCTGGTCACGCTCGAGGACGCGTTCATCGCCGCCTACCTCGTGGGCGTGCGCGACTTCAGCACGGCGAACCTGCGCGTGACCGCGGCGCGGATCATGGGGATCGAGAGCGACCACCGCACGCTCGCCCGCGTGGTCGCGCCCGGCGTGGCGGCCACCGACGGCGGGCCGATCGAGAAGGTCACCGGCATCCAGGGCAAGGCCGAGAGCGTGGACCCGCCGAACAACAACGGCTACGAGCGCACGCTCAGGTGGACGAAGATCGGCCAGGCGGTGAAGGCGCTCACGCCGTTCGTGGACAAGACGGCCGCGGGCAAGGCGGGCTTCGACACGAGCAAGGCGTACAAGTTCGCGCCGTTCACGCCCACGCTGCCGGAGCCGCTTGGCGACTTCCACTCGTTCATCGGCTGAGCCAGCCGCGATCCGGTTGATCGGCCCGGACGGCGTCGGTTACGGTGCGCAGCGAACCCGACGAGGACGCGCGTGCTGGATGAGATGACGGTGAAGACGCTGGGCGGGACCTTCAGCGGAGAAGTGATCTCGCCGGGTGACCCGCGGTACGACGAGGCGAGAAAGGTCTGGAACGGCATGGTCGACCGCCGTCCCGCCTTGATAGCGCGCTGCGTGAACGACGGCGACGTGGTCGCGGCGGTGCGCTTCGCCCGCGATGCGGGCCTTCGCCTCGCCGTCCGCGGCGGCGGGCACAACGTGGCGGGGAACGCGATGTGCGACGACGGCCTCGTGATCGACCTGTCCTGCATGAAGGCGATCGAGGTTGATGCCGCCCGGCGCACCGGCCGCGCACAGCCTGGTGTCGTGCTCGGCGAGTTCGATCGGGCCACGCAGGAGTTCGGCCTTGCCACGCCCACGGGCAACGTCTCGAGGACGGGCCTTGCCGGGCTCACGCTCGGCGGGGGCCTCGGCTGGATCGCCCGGAAGCACGGGCCGGCGTGCGACAACCTGCTTTCGGCGGAGGTGGTCACAGCGGATGGCGAGCAACTCCGCGCCAGCGCGGAGGAGAACCCGGAGCTTCTCTGGGGCCTCAGGGGAGGCGGCGGCAACTTCGGCGTGGTCACGTCGTTCGAGTACCGGCTCCACCCGGTCGGGCCGGAGGTGATCGCAGGGGGCGTGGTTCACTCGTTCGCGGACGCACCCGAGGTGTACCGGTTCTTCGCCGACTATGTGGCCGGCGCGCCGGACGAGCTGTCGGTGACCGCATCCACGTTCCGCGCCGCCCCGGGCCTTCCGGTTCCGTCTCAGATGTTCGGCGAGCTGGTGATCATGCTGGCGGTCTGTTACGCCGGCGACCTCGCCGAGAGCGAACGGATTCTCAGACCGCTCCGCGACTTTGGTCGGCCCCTGGCTGACCTGGTGGCGCCGATGCCGTATACGGCACTCCAGAGCGCGTCCGATGCGAGCTATCCAAACGGGCAGCGGAACTACTGGAAGTCGCATTACGTGAACGAGCTCACCGACGACGTGATCGCGGATGTGATCGAACACGCCCCGCGCATGACGTCGTCGCTGTCGTCGTTCTACTTCCAGCATCTGGGTGGCGCGATCGACCGCGGGGGACCGGACACGGCGGCGTTCGGCCACAGAGGCGCGGGGTTCGACTTCACGATCCTGACCGTCTGGAACGAACCCTCTGAAGACGCCGGTCACATCGCGTGGGCGCGCGACTTCTTCACGGCGATGGAGCCATATTCAACTGGTGTGTACGTGAACAACCTCGGCAGCGAGGGCGCCGAGCGAGTGCAGGCGGCCTACGCGCCGGAGACCTACCAGCGCCTCGTCGAGCTGAAGACCCGCTACGACCCCGGCAACGTCTTCCGCGTGAACCAGAATCTGGTTCCGCGCGCCTGAGCTCGCGGCTGCCGATTGCTAGTCGATCGCCGGCTCGCCTCGGCCTTCGAACAAGACACCCAGTCTTATGACCTCAGTGGACAGCCCCCGGCCCGGCATCATTGACTTCGTCCACGTCGGCCTCGTCGTCGAGGACCTCGACGAGACCGTCCGGTTCCTTACGCTGCTGGGCTTCGACTGCGGCGAGCCGGGCGTGTTCAGCGGCGACTGGATCGATCGGATCATCGGTCTGGAGAACGCGACGGTCGAGGTCGTGATGGCCCGTGGCCCTGACGGCAGCGACGTGTTCGAGGTGGTGCGCTTCCGCTCGCCTGCCGCCGGCACCGGGGAGCCGGCGCCGCCCGCGAACCGGCCCGGTCTGCGGCACATCGCCTTCAAGGTCGACGACGTGCGGGGCGTGGTCGACCGCGTCCGAGCGGCCGGCTGGCAAACGGTCGGGGAGATCGTCAACTTCGAGAACACCTTCCTGCTCTGCTACGTCCGCGGGCCTGAAGGCCTGATCGTCGAACTCGCGGAGCGGCTCGGCTCTCGGCCGGATTAGCCGTCAACCATCCCAACCAGCTGTTCCAGGAGAACAGCCAGTTGGGATAGCCGCGCGGAGATGGGCAGAAATCGGGGCGGGCGGATTCGAACCGCCGACCTCCTGCTCCCAAATGAGCGCGGAGCCGTGAACGAGCGTGCGACCGAGGACACGGGACGCACGGAAAGTCCTGCAAATCGAGCGGATCAGCAGTTCAGCTTCTGGAGCGGCGATGAGCCCGAAGAATGAGCTGATGTACCCGTTTTGTACCTCGATCCGTTTCGGCTGAGCCGCCTCCAGCCCTGGACACCGACGAGCCCGCAACGTCGAGTTGGTCACTTCCGCTTTGCATGGAACGCAGAAGTCGGGGAACCCTCACGCCGTGGCACAGAAGCGGGGGGATCACTGCGGATGCTCTGGTTAGTGCTGGTGATTGGCGTGCTGGTCTTGCTGGTGCTTGTCGGCGCTCACGGGCTGGGCGGCCAGGCTCGCGCCAGCCGAAATGTTGAGCGGGTCGCGCGGAGGCGAATGGACGACCAGTTCGAGAAGCCGCGTGACGAGGGCGACCTGCTTTAGCCCCGGCGCGCTCTAGCCGCTCGTTTGCGGCGCGTTCTGTTCCGTGCTGGAGCGTCGCGGCGCCCTGGTGCCGGCTTCATCACCGAAGTTGCGCTCGTCGCCGGGCGGGTCGAGGTCGGTGAGCGGCTGCGGTGCTGGGTGCCCGGTCCGGCCACCCTTGAAGAAATGGATGCCACCAGCGCTCGCGCGGATCCGGACGACGCAGCGGACATCGGTCCCCGGTGGCCCACCCTGGAGCTTGGGGTCGCACGATTCGCTCGCGTTCATCCCGGGCGGGAGCGCCGCTCCCGACAGGTAGTCGCTCACGGCCGTGGCGGTCTCTTGGCACGTCAGGCCGACCATCGTCACGTCGGACGCGGTGAACGAACCGACCTTCATGTAACCGCAAACTCGGACGCCCGGGCCAGCCAACGACGGCAGTCCCGTGTCTGGCCGCGCGCGCCCCGATGAGGTCCGCGTGGTCGAACGGGATCCGCTCGCCGACGACGACCCGCAGCCCACCGCCCCGAGAACCACCGCCAGGGCGGCCGCACCAGTCAAGACAATTCGAGTCACGCGAACTCAACTTACCCAGGCGGGCGCACCGAGCAACCTGGCGGCTTTCGCTTTGGACGAAACGCGCAAGCGTTGCGTCCATGATTGGTGGGCACTCAACAAGTTGTCGATGAGATGAGCGTGGACGGCGGTGAGTTGACTTCGGTGGTGGTTCGGGCGGTTCATCTGCCCAGCTATTTGCGCCCGATACCAATTTTCGGTGGCGATCCGCCCGAGCCATTCCCTGCCGTTGCGGCAACGATTACCCAGCGCACGCTGACGAGCAGGTTGCGCAGTGTCCCGCTAGAGGGTTATGACCTCGACCTGTACGGAGACGACGGGCGACGCCTTACTTGTGTGCAGTACGAGACACTCGAGATCGCCCTGGATCAGGCGCACGCGGTGGTCGGAATCGATCACTCCGAGTGGACCGTCACGAGCGTGGTCTCCGAAGACCCAGACAGACTTCCTTCGTCGCTTCACATCATCCTCAGCGACTGACGAACACCACTTTCGCTTTGGACGAAATGCCAGTGCCGTTTGTTCGGAGAGGAGAGTGGTCGGATCCGATCCGGTGGCTAGCGCCGGCGACGCAGAAAGAGCGCTAGCACCGCCGAGACGGCGGCTGCGATAGCACCGGCAAGCAGGAGCCAGGTCGCGGTGTTGGGGCTGCAGCTTCCGC
>DASUWY010000076.1 GCA_036378175.1 Thermoleophilaceae bacterium | reverse complement strand
CGCCGCGTGCGCTGGGTGCAGGGCCGGCTCGACGACTTCAAGGAGATCAAGAACTCGCTCGGCGGCACCGTTAACGACGTGGTGCTCGCGGTGGTCACCGGCGCGCTGCGGCGCTGGCTGCGGCTGCGCGGAGTGCGCACGGAGGGACTGGAGCTGCGCGCGCTCGTGCCGGTGTCGATCCGCGGCGAGCACGAGCACCATCAGCTCGGCAACCGGATCGCCGCGATGCGCGGGCCGTTGCCCGTGTATTGCGAGGACGCGGTGAGCTGCCTCGACCGCGTGCGCGAGGCGATGCAGGGGCTGAAGGAGTCGAAGCAGGCACTCGGCGCGGAGGTGATCTCGGGGCTCGAGGACTTCGCGCCGCCCACGCTGCTCGCGCAGGCGTCCCGGCTCAACTTCTCCACGCGGCTCTTCAACATGATCGTGACGAACGTGCCGGGGCCGCAGTTCCCGCTCTACCTGCTCGGGCGCGAGCTGGAGGAGCTGATCCCGATCGCGTTCCTGCCGGAGAACCACGCCGTGGCGATCGCGATCATGAGCTACAACGGCCGCCTCGACTTCGGGCTGCTCGCCGACTACGACGCGATGCCCGACCTCGACGACCTCGCGCTGTTCGTCGAGGACTCGCTCGTGGAGCTGCTCGAGGCGGCGCGCCGCGCCTCGAAGCCGAAGAAGCGCACCGAGCCGGCCGAGCAGCAGACGCCAAGCGCTCCTTGAGCGCCCGGCTCGGGTTATCCTTCTTCGAGTGGCGGTCCGGACGACCGCCAGGGACCTCGTGAAGCGCATCTACCCCATCCTCCTGGCCTGCGTGGCCATGTTCGTGCTGGCCGCGCCCGCGCTGGCGGCAAAGCACCGCGGCCGCGGACCGGCGGGCGTGCAGCACCTGCACTTCCGCTTCGGCCCTCTTCACATCCGCCCCGGCTCGAACCTCATCCTGCTCGGTCAGGCCAAGCCGACGGAGAAGCCGAGCGAGGATGGCTACGTGACGAGCATCTCGCCGAACCTGAAGACCACGAGCGGCGCGGTGCCTCCCACGTACAAGCTCCACCTCCACCACGGCGTGTGGTTGAACACGGGCGCCCAGGACGCGACCGTGCCCGGCCTGCCGGAGCGCTTCTTCGCCTCCGGCGAGGAGAAGACGACCTTCAAGATCCCCGCGCCGTACGGCTATCCCGTGAAGGCTTCGGACAACTGGCTGATCAACTACATGATCCACGACCTCACGAACAAGCCGTACACGGTCTACCTCACCTACGACGTGGACTTCGTGCCGCTCCATTCCAAGCTCGGCAGGCGGATGAAGCCGGTCAAGCCCGTGTGGATGGATGTGGAGAACGGCCACACGTATCCCGTGTTCGACGTGCTCCGCGGCAGCGGCGCCAACGGCACCTTCACCTTCCCCGATCAGGCCGCCAGCCCGTACGGGAATGGCCCGGCGCTCAACCAGTGGACGCTGCCATACAGCGCCACGCTGGTGGCCACCGCCGGCCACATCCATCCCGGCGGTCTGTACGACGACCTGATGGCGGTGCGGCCGGGAACGGCGGTGAGGGCGCGCAAGCGCGGTCCGGTGCCTGGTGACGTGCCCGACTCCGTGCGCCTGTTCCGCTCCTACGCCCACTACTTCGGCCACCGGGCGCCGACCTCGTGGGACGTGGCGATGACCGCCACCTCCAAGAACTGGCGTGTGCATCTGCGCAAGGGAGACATCCTGCGGACGACCACCACGTACGACTCGAAGCGGGGCTCCTGGTACGAGTCGATGGGGATCATGATGGTCTACCTCGCGCGGAACTCGACGAAGGGCGTGGATCCGTTCAGCCACGCGCTCCCACTCAAGGGCCACATCACGCACGGCCATCTGCCCGAGAACAACGTGCACGGCGGCACCGCGCCCGCGCTGGCCAATCCGCTGTCGCTGCCGGCGGTGCCGGTGGCGAACAACACCGTGAAGATCGAGAACTTCACCTATCAGCAGGGCGACCTCAGCGCACCTGGCAACGGCAAGGACCCGGCCCAGGTGCCGTTCGGCCAGTCGCTCACCTTCGTGAACGGGGACGGCACTCCCCTCACGCCGTTCAAGCTCCAGATCTCGCACTCGATCACGGCGTGCCAGGCGCCCTGCAACCTCACCACGGGCGTGAGCTATCCGATCGCCAACGGCGCCGGCGGCTTCGACTCGGGGCAGCTCGGCTTCGGCAGGGCGGGCTTCACGGCGTTCAACAACAAGCAGACCTGGCAGACGCCGCCCAACCTGCCGGTGGGCACGTACACGTACTTCTGCAGGATCCACCCGTTCATGCGGGGGTCGTTCCGCGTCGTCTCTCAGTAGCCGCTCACTGCGCGGCTTGAACGGCATCAATCCCGGCAGCGTGGACCACGCGCTTCGAGTTGTCCTTGCTATGCAAGGGAAAGTCGAAGCGTGTGAGGCACGCGCTTCACGTTATTCCCGTTATGCGTGAAGAAGGTGAAGCGCGTGGGTCCCCCCCCTCATTGCTGCCGTTCGTACCGCAGCGGCGACCCGCTACACGGAAAGCAGCCGAGCCAGCCCCTTCGCTAATCTCCCGTAAGTGGGAGCTGTGCGGGTCACGCACATCACGGATCCGGGGTGCCCGTGGGCGTATTCGATTGAGCCTTCGGTCACGACGCTGCGCTGGCGCTACGGAGACCAGCTCGACTGGCGGATCGTCCTCATCGGGCTGACCGAGAGCGGCGCGGAGTACGAGTCGCGCGGCTATACGCCCGAGCGCCAGGCGGCCGTGGGGCTGCGCTTCAAGCGCTTCGGCATGCCGTTCGCGAGCTCGCCCCGCACTCGCGTGCCCGGGACGGGGCGCGCCTGCCGCGCGGTCGTGTCCGCGCGGATGGACGGCGTCGAGGCCGGTTACATCGCGCTGCGCGCGCTGCGCTTCGGCTGGTTCACCTCCACCCTGCTGATGGACGAGGACGACCAGATCGCGCAGGCCCTGTCCCGCGCTCCCGAGCTCGACGTGGACGCGATCATGTCCCGCATCGGCTCGCCCGAGGTGGAGGAGGCCTACCAGCGCGACCGCGAGGAGGCGCGCCAGGCAGCGGGGTCGCCCGCCTCGCTACAGGGCAAGACCGCAATCCGCGACGGAGTGGAGCGCTACACCGCCCCCACGCTGATCTTCGAAAACGGCGATCAGCGGCTCGTGGCAGGCGGCTACCAGCCGCTCGCGGTCTACGACCTGTGCGTGGCCAACCTGGACCCCACCCTCTCGTGCCGCCCCGGGCCATCCGAGCCCGCCGAGCTCCTGCGCGCGTTCCCGTATGGCCTCACCACCCGCGAGGTTGCGCTGGCGATGGCCGAGCGCAATGACGAGCCGGACGATGCCGCCGCCACCGAGGCCCTCGTGGAGCTGGTGGCAAGCGGCGTGGCTGAGCGTGAGCAGCTCGGCGATGACGCGCTGTGGCGCCCCGCCGCCGTGGCCGCTCGCGCGGCAGCCTGAGCCGAGCCGGCTACAGCCCCGCCGGGTGGCGGCGATGGAAGCCGCGGAACCAGCGCGGGTCGGTGCGCCAGCGGGGACCGCTCTGGCCCGCGCCGCTCGTGTCGAAGCGCAGGCCGGCGATCACCATGAATGCATGGCCGCCGTTCGCGTACACGGTGATCCAATTGCCGTCGCCCCTCAGGCCCCAGTGCGCGAGCGCGCCCGACACCTCCGGGAAGCTGAGCAGCCCGGCGGCGTGGAGCACGTACGAGACCGAGCCCGAGCAGTCATAGCCGCGGGCGCGGAACGACGCGTGGCCGCCACCCCAGACGTACGGCTTGTGGCGGATGTGGTTGGCGGCGGCGATGGCGAGCTTCACGGCCGTCGGCGCGTCGGCCGGCGCGATAGCGGCACCGTGCGAGAGCACGGCGGTGTGGGCCTGGGGCGCGGGCGTGACAGGGACGACCGGCTCCGGCGTCACCGGCGTCAGCGGCGAGGCGCCCCCGGGAGCTGTGGGGGTGATGCCGCCGGCATCGTTGGTGGTGGTGCCGCCTGTGTCGGCTGCAAGCGCGGGGCTCGCCGTGGCGGCGAGGGCTGCAGCGCAGGACAGCGCGGCGAACAGCGTTGTGCGACGCAAGGTTGGGTCTCCTTCTTCGGCCTGCGGAGTTAGCTGACGGGCTGGCGCGAAGGGCTCGGCGCCTTCCACGGATCACCGCGGAATTAGCCCCGGGACAACTTGGGTCCCCCGCTCCCCGGCACGGCCGGGGATTCGGCATACGACCTATTCGATCGGCAGATCGGCGGCGGGCTTTAATCCCACCGCCGCGGGACTGTCAGCGCGCGCCGACGGAGCGCAGGCAGGCGGCGTCCGATGGGCTCGGCTTCGCCGCCGCGAGATAGGGCTCGTGCTTGGGCGTGAATCTCACGACGAACGGCGTGCCGCGCGCGTAGCCGGTGGGGGCTGTGAGGCAGTCGAGATGCCCGATCGCGGCAGAGAAGAAGGCCGAGCCCGCCACCTGGCGCCCCCGCACGAATGCGAGCAGCGCCTCCCGCTCGCTGCCGCGCGGCACTCTCGCGGGCGCCCCGCTCCACTCGAAGCCGAGACGGCCGTTGATGTCTGCGCGCGTCTCGTCCTGGAAGACGAGCAGGCGATCCCAGGCGAAGGGGGCCACCCGCGCCATGTCCACACGCCGGTAGCGGCGCCCGAGGTTCGCCCGGCCCACCGCGTTGGCCAGCCGCACGCCGATCGGCGAAGCCTGCGGCGGAGGCACCGGCGTGCCGTCGAAGCGCACCGTGGCGGTCTTGCTCGTGCCGGAGCCGGACGACGCCACGGCCCACACCACGAAGCCGGCGGTGAGGATCACCACCGCTCCCACGAGGACGGTCCTAAGACGCAGGGCGCTCTGGCGGGTCAACGTCGTCGCCGGGCCCGAGTCCTGGGGTGACCGGGGGCGCCTTCGGCTCATCGGTGGGTTCGAGACCCGGCTGCACGCGCGGGTTCTGCGGCCTCGGTGGTGGTGGTGGTGGTGGGCCGCCTCCGCCCGGTCCTCCGTCCCCGCTGCCGCCGTCGCCCTGGCCGATCATGTTCATCAGCGGAGAGATCAGGTCGATCGGCAGCGGGAACACGATCGTCGAGCTCTGGCCGGAGCCCAGCTCGAGCAGTGTCTGGAGGTAGCGCAGCTGGATCGTCGCGGGGTTGCGGCTGATGATCTCCGCCGCGTCATACAGCCGCTGCGCAGCCTGATACTCGCCCTCGGAGCTGATGATCTTCGCGCGCCGCTCGCGCTCCGCCTCCGCCTGGCGCGCCATCGCGCGCTGCATGCTCTGCGGGATCTCCACGTCCTTTATCTCGACGGTCGTCACCTTCACGCCCCAGGGCTCGGTCTGGTCGTCGATGATCTTCTGGAGGTCGACGTTCAGCCGCTCGCGCTCGGCCAGCAGCGTGTCGAGCTCGGCGGTCCCCAGCACCGAGCGCAGCGTGGTCTGGGCGATCTGTGAGGTGGCGACGAGGAAGTTCTCCACCTCCACGATCGAGCGGTTCGGATCGATCACGCGGAAGTAACAGACGGCGTTCACGCGCGCCGTCACGTTGTCGTGGGTGATCACCTCCTGCGGCGGGATGTTGAGCGTGACGGTGCGCAGGTCCACTCGCACCATCCGGTCGATGATCGGGATCAGGAAGATCAGGCCGGGACCCTTCTGGGCGATGAGCCGGCCGAGGCGGAAGATCACGCCTCGCTCGTACTCCCGGAGCACGCGGATCGACGCCGCGAGCAGGATCACCGCGAAGAAGACGACTATCGCGATGATCGCAAGCGCTACTGCCATGCGGGGCTCTCCTCCCTGTCCAAAGGGGCTCCAACGTGCGTCACGCTGAGCGTGAGGCCGTCGACCGAGTCCACGCGGACTCTATCGCCCACCGGCGGCGGCTCCGCGGCCGGATCGCTGAGCCGCGCGCGCCACAGCGCGCCCTGGATGAAGATCTGGCCGGCGGGGTCGAGCGGCGCGCGCACGACACCTTCGCGGCCCACGAGCTCCTCCCAGCCTGTGGACACCGGGCCGTGCCTCGCCTGCACGGCCTTCGACACCGCGAACATCGTGAGGCCACCGAGCAGCGCCGCCGCGAAGATCACCACCGGCACGTCGATCGAGAACGGGCCGTTGCCGGTGTTGAACAGGAGCAGCCCGCTCGCGATCAGGGCGGCGATGCCGCCCACCGCGAAGACCGCGTGGCCCCCGATCTTTAACTCGAGCACGAACAGGACGATCGCGACGAAGAAGAGGATCACCCCCACGGCGTTCACCGGCAGCTGCGCCGTGCCGTAGAGGCCGAGCAGCAGCGCGATCGCCCCGAGCACCCCCGGCGCGACCATTCCGGGGCTGAAGAACTCGAATGCGATCCCCGCGAACCCGGCCGTGAGCAGGAGGTACGCGATGGTGGGATTCACGAGCAGCTCGAGCAGGTCGTACTGGAACGTCATGTCCCGCGTGACCACCGGGATCCCGGCCGTGTGAAGCGTCTGCGCCTTGGGGCCCTTCACCTGGAACCCGTCGAGCTTCTGGAGCAGCTGCTGCTGGTCGTTGGCGATCACGTCGATCACGTTCTGCTTGAGCGCCTCCTGCGCGGTGAGGTTCGTGGCCTTGGTCACCATCTGAGCGGCCACGTCCGCGTTGCGCCCGTGCGAGCTCGTGAGCGCGCGCACGTAGGCCACCGAGTCGTTGAGCACCTTCCGGCCGAGCGCGCCCCTGATGTCGCTGCCGTTCGAGTTGATCGGGGTGGCGGAGCCGATGTTCGTCTGCGGCGCCATCGCGATCACGTCGCTCGCCTGCGCGATGTACATGCCGGCGGACGCTGCGCGCGACCCGTTCGGGTACACGTAGGTGATCACCGGCATCGGCGCGGCGAGGATGTCCTTGATGATCGAGCGCATCGAGCTGTCGAGGCCGCCGGGCGTGTCCATACGGATGATGGCCACGGTGGCGTGCTTGTCCTTTGCCTCGCCGAGCGCCTTGTGGATCCACTTCTGCGTGGCTGGATCGATGTCAGCGTTCAGCTCGATCGAGTACGCGAATGGGCCCGCCTGCGGCGCCGCGCCCGCGGACGCGGGGTGCCCGGCGGGACCGCTGAGCGCGATCCCCGCCGTTGCGAGGAGAGCGAACAACGCCAGCCGGATGGCGCGCATGTACCGATTATGGACGCTGCGGCGCGCAGCGACGAATGCTCAGACGCTCGCTTCGCCCGCGAGCCAGTCCTCGGGGGACAGCATGCTGTCCTTTCCGCTTCCCTTCACCCCGCGCAGGCTCACGTCGGCCGCGGCGATCAAATCCTCCACGGTGCCCGCCGTGTGCGGGTAGAGCGCCCAGCCGATGCTCGCGGTGACGCGCACGCCCGGCAGCTCCGTGTCGAGCCGTGACCCGGCTGCGCGAACCGCGCCGAGCGCGCGCTCGGCGAGCCCGCGCATGCCATCCACGTCGAGCCGGTGCGCCACAACGGCGAACTCGTCACCGCCCAGCCGCGCGACCATGTCCTCAGCGCGCGCGGCCGAGCGCAGCGCCGCGGCGGTCTCGCAGAGCACGCGGTCGCCTCCGGGATGGCCGTAGAGAGTGTTCGCCTCCTTGAAGTCGTCGAGGTCCACGAGCATCAGGCCGGTGACGTCACTGGAGCGCTCGCCACCGATGTGGCTCTCGATCCGCTCGGTGAACGCACGGCGGTTCGGGAGCCCGGTGAGCGGATCCACGCGGGACAGCTCGTCCGCCGCGTAGCGAAGCTGGACGAGCCGCGCGCGGGCGCGCCCCATCACGAAGGCGAGCACGAGGTAGCTGGGCGCGGCGATGTAGAGCTGCACGAGCATGCCTTCGCTCACGGCATGCGGGTCGTACAGCAGCGGGAGCGCGTGCACCAGGCCGCAGAGCGCCGCATAGCCGAGCGCCTCCTTGGCTTCGAAGAAGTAGGCGCAATAGCTGACGATGAAGAAGAGGTCGTAGGTGGCCACCGAGCGAGCGCCTCCGGAGGAGGCGACCATCACCGCGATCATCGGGAGCGCGAGCAGAGCGGGGGTGTGGAACGTGAGGGCGTTCGCCGTGTTCCAGGGGATGAGGAAGCACGCCACGCCCCAGGCCGCCTGGCTCGCGGCCAGCGCGAGCAGGAGCCCCGCGTGATGGGTGGGAGCCCCCGGGATGAGCATCCCGGTGGAGGTGGTGAAAGCACCGGTGAGCCACAGCGCACCGGCCAGCTTGAGCGCGGTGGCGCGCTCCTCTTTGTCTGGAGTTCCCAGCCTCATGGCCCCCGGGGGTTCTACGTCCCTCTGTTGGGGGATCGGCAGGGAGGGGCGTTATTTGAAGCCCCGCGCCGGATTCACTCGTTTGAGCGGGCGCTAGAAGCCCAGCGCGAACTTGGCTTCTTCGCTCATGAGATCCGGCGTCCACGGCGGGCTGAACACCATCTTGGGGAACACCCGCTCCACGTCCGGGAGGTCGCTCACGAACTCCTTCATCTGCTCCGTGACCTGCGGCCCGATCGGGCAGCCAGGCGAGGTGAGCGTGAAGGTGATGTACACATCCTTGCCCTCAACCTCGATGTCGTACACGAGCCCGAGCTCGACGAAGTCGAGTCCGAGCTCGGGATCGATGACGTTGGTAAGGGCGGCTTCGACGTCGTCAACGGTCGGCATCGGGTCCATGTTAGTAGCCTCCGCTCGGTGCCGATCATCCTGCTGATCGCGTTGTTCATCGCAGTTCCGATCGCCGAGATCTACGTGATCATCAAGGTGGGCGAGGCGATCGGGGCGGTGCCGACGATCCTGATCCTCATCGCGGACTCCGTGATCGGATCGATGCTGTGGCGCTCCCAGGGCCGCCGGGTGTGGACGCGCTTCCGGGAGACGGTGGAGCGCGGAGGGGTTCCGCATCGCGAGGTGATCGACGGGGTGCTCGTGGTGTTCGGCGGCGCGCTTCTGATCACGCCCGGCTTCATCAGCGACGTGTTCGGAATCCTCTTCCTGCTGCCGCCCACCCGGTCGGTGATCAGGCGGCTGCTCGTGCGCCGTCTGGGGAAGCGGATCCAGATCAGGGCCTTCCGGGGACGCGGCCGCGACTACGACGTGGAGGGCACCGCCACCGAATACGACTCGCCGTCGCCGCGAATCGAACGGTGAGCGACCCCGCGATCGCGCTCGCGTTCTTCGACCCGGAGCGCGGGCTTCACGGCAGCGCGCGCTCGGGCGTCACGCTCCTGTTCGAGCGAGGCAAGCCGCAGGCGCTTCCGGAGGGCCCCGAGGTGAGCCGCGCGGGCGAAGGCTGGCGCGCTGTGGTGGGCAATCGCTTCGACCTCACCTTCTCCCCCCTCTCTGACTCCCTCGAGCTCGACGGCGCAAGCGCGCAGGTGTGCCGCGTATCCGGAAGCGTGGACGGCGCACGGCTCGAGTGCCTCGGCACCGCCACGGAGACGGCCGCGCCTCCGCACTGGGACGACCTCGACGCCCTCCGGGGCATCTCGGCGCTGTTCGACGAGCAGAACGCGGTGCTCGCGCTCGCCCGCCGCCCGCGCGGCGCGGTGGGGCATGGGAAGGAGCGCGTGCTCGCGTGGCTCGTATCGCCCGGCGGCGCGCAGCTCGTGGAGGACGCGCGCATCTCCACGGTCTATGACGCGGATGGGCGCCAGCGCAGCGCCGGGCTCGAACTCTGGCTACCCGGGGAGGACTTCCCCCGCCGCGCATCCGGCACCGCGGTGGCAGGCACCACGCTGTCGCTCGAGGGGCTGCGCGTGAACGCGGCGGTGTTCTCGTGGCGGATGGAGGGACGCCACGGTGCCGGCGCGTACGAGCTCACCTTCAGAGACGAGCCGCCGGAGGCAGCGTGATCAGCGCCGTGATCTGCGACTTCGGCGGGGTGCTCACCTCTCCGCTCGTGGGCGCGTTTCTCGCGTTCCAGGAGCGCTCGGGCGTGACGCTCGAGGAGCTTGGAAACGCAATGGCCAGGCTCGCCACCGATTCCGACGGCGAGCACCCGTTGTTCCGGCTCGAGAAGGGTGAGCTGAGCGAGGCGGACTTCCTGCGCCTGCTCGCGGACGCACTCGGCCGGGACGAGCCGCTCGAGGGCTTCGGCGAGCGCTACTTCGAGAATCTCCACCCGAACGACGAGATGATCGAGCTGATGCGCGGGCTCCGCGAGCGAGGGTTGCGGATGGCGCTGCTCACGAACAACGTGCGCGAATGGGAGCCTCTGTGGAGAGCGAAGCTGCCGGACATCGACGAGATCTTCGAGGTGGTGGTGGACTCGGCGTTCGTCGGCATGCGCAAGCCCGAGCCGGGGATCTACGAGCTCACGCTCGAGCGGCTAGGCGACGGGGTGACCGCAACCGACTGCCTCTTCGTGGACGACACCGAGGCGAACTGCGAGATGGCCGCGGAGCTCGGCATGACCGTCGTCCACTACCGCGACACCGCCCAGGCGAAGGCCGAGATAGAGGCCGCTCTCGGCGCAAAAAAATAGAGACGCGGTCTGTTCCCTCGAGAAGCGCGCCACCTGTCGCCTAAGCGCCGGGCGGCTTGCGCGGCGGGCCTTCCATCTCTCGGCCTCGCTCTTTGGGAACTCGTCCGCGTCTCTGCGAAGACACTAACCCGGCTTGGCTAGTGCCGTCAAGCACTTTTTTCGCGCGATCCCGCAATCTCCGGAAAAAGGCCCTCGAGCGCGCTACCCGCCCCGCGCGGCGCGCTTGCGCAGCTCGTCCTTCGCCACCTTGTGGAAGCGCCTCGTCTTTGCGAAGTTGATCCGCAGCCGCTCAACCAGCGAGCCCGGCGGCAGCTCGAACCCACCCACGAGCTTGTGCGGCTCGATCACCCAGCCGCCGTCGCGCTCCACGAGGTCGCCGCGCACCTGGAAGTTGCGCTGGTAGGTGAAGCGCTCGTCGTGGTCGTGCGCGGTGAGACAGGCGATGCCCGGCACGAGCGGGACGCCCACCGGCTCGGCCTCGAGCCGGATCAGCCTCGCCGACGGGTCCACCGCCACCGGCAGCCGGATCGAGAACGGAAAGGCGTCGGGCGCGACGAAGGAGACCACGGCGGTTCTGTGCAGTCTGCCCAGCTCCTCCATCCGTTCATCCCAGGCAGTGCTGCCACCGGTGGGACGCCGCTGCTCGGACTCCTGCTCCTCGTCGTGGCCCGAGCGCACCTCCTCCATGTGCGCGTCCCAGAGCTGAGGCTCGCGCGTGACGTCGCAACCCGGCCAGAGGTACACGCGTTCGGGCCGGACGTGAACGTAGATGCGCGTGTAGTACCACTCGAAGAAGCGCTTCATGAAGTCCGGCGGCGCCATCTCCTTCGTGGCCGGCAGCTTCTCGGCGATCTCCCGCTCGTAGCGTTCGCGGTTCGCCGTCAGGTCGCGATCGTCGACGTCCGCGGTGCCCTGCACGAGCACCATTGGCGGGTCGTCCAGCCCGCTGCCGGTGGGATCTGAGAACAGCATTGCCACCCTCGGGTTCGCGCGGGCGTCGTTCGCCTTCTTCGGATAGCCGAGCCCCGTGGTCACGTCGATGCAGGGATCGCCGGGCTTGTAGTAGGGCGTGAGCGGCCAGGTGATCGGCTGACCCTTGGCGTCGACCGTCGTGAACTCGGTGGTGACGAACTTGTCGAAGACGGCCTGGATGTCCGGCGGGAGCGAACTCGTCATGACGCGCGAGCCTAACTGAGCGGGCCGCTCCGTTACCGGCTAAACATTTCGGTGTGTCGGACGGTTCGCGCTATGAGCTGGCGCGCATGCGGGTGGGCGATGGTCGGGAGACGACGGTTTATGTGGTCGTGCATCCCCGGCAGGCAACGCGAGTCCGGGTGGTCTGCTTCGACGAGCCGCAACGCCTCGATCACTGGTGCCTCGCGAGCAGCCGGGCCGAGGCGATCGTCGCCGGCTTCTTCGTCCGCGATCCGTGGCGACCGCTCGGGGAGGTGTGGATCGACGGCCAGGCCGTGCCGAACATGCCGGTAGCCGACCCGTATGGGCCGGTGCGAGCCTGCGTGCACGTCGCGCCCGACGGCGCCGTGGCGCTCGCCCGCCGCGGGGAGCTGCCGGACGCTCCTTCAGGCGACCTCGTTCAAGCCGGGCCGATGCTGGTGGCCGACGGCCGCGTGGTATTCGGTGATGACGATCTCGAAGGATTCTCGCGCGGTGCCGCGCAGTTCGACTCCGACATCACAGCCGAACGGCATCCGCGCTGCGCGCTCGGAGTCAATGACGACGAACTGTTCGCGGTGTGCTGCGATGGGAGGCGCACCGGTGTGGATGCGGGCCTTGACCTTTCTGAGCTGGCGCGCCTGTTGCTGTCGCTGGGAGCAACCGATGCGATCAACCTCGACGGCGGTGGATCAGCCACGCTCGTGCATCGCAGCCACCTGCTGAATCGTCCCTACAGCACGGTCGACCAGCCGGCGCCCGAGTCACGCCCCGTGGTGAGCGCCCTGGCGTTCGACGCTCAGTTGTCGGACCCGAGGCGGTCCCAGCAGTAGAGCTCGAGCGCTTCCGCAGCCAGCTCCATCGCCCTGTCCTCGGAAAGCCAGGGCAGCACAGTGTCGAGAGCGTGCTCCTCGCTCGCGCCTGCCTCGAACGCCTCGTCTCCGCGGAACCCCGCCGCTATGCGCAGCGCCTCGCGGCGATGGTCGCCCAGGCTCCTGAACGCGCCCACCAGGAAGTCCTTGTTGGCGACCGGCTGACCGACGTCGAGGGACGCGTGCCATGCCGCGAGCATCGAGAGGTCCTCGTCGTCGAGGTCCTCCACCGCCTTCGCGTAGTGCACCTCGAGCTCGTCGTCCGGGATCTCGTCGACCCACGCGCGGACGACTTCGCCGAGAAGCTGCCGGCGGGCCTCACGCCCGACCGACTCCGCCACCACGCGGATGGCTTCCTGAGGCTCTATGAAGCAAAGTGGCATCTGGGTCCGATCCCCCGTTTTCGAGACGCGGTACGGCACCAAAGTACGTGGGGGATCGGACGGATTGCGGAATTGCGGAGGTGCGGAATTGCAGAGGCCGTCAGAACGGGATCTCGTCCTGGGCCGCGGGGGTCTCCGGCTCCTTCGCCTCGCCCGAGGGGGCCACCACCTTGAACGCGTGGATCTCATCCCCGCGCTCGATTGCCTCCACGCGCGCCTTCTGCTCGTCGAGGTAGCTCGTGAGTGCGGTGGCGAGGCCCTTGCCCTCCGCGAAGAGGTCGCACATCTCGTGGACCGGCACCTCGTCCGAGTTCACGCGCTCGGATATCTCCTGGAGACGGCGGTAGCCCGTCTCGAAGGTGATGCTCGTGCTCTTGCTCATTCCTTTTCCTTTCCTTCTCGAAGCACTCGGTCGACGACCGCATCCGCCTGGCCGTCGCTGAAGGTCAGCCGCAAGCGGGCGCCGGGATCCAGCTCGCTGACGGTGGACACTGCGCTGTCCTCTTCGCTCGTCGCGACGATCCATCCGCGGCGCCGGAAGTCGTGAGCCTCCACCACCGCGGCGAGGTGCTCGACGCTCCGGCGCGTGTCAACGATCCGCCGTGCGGCGCCCGCGCGTATCTCCCGCACGAGGCGGACGAGCGCGTGGCTGTAATCGCGGCCGTGATCGGCGAGCTGCCGCCGGATTCCCACGTCGAGGCGGCGCCCCATCTCCGCGACCCTCTCGCCGGCGACGGCGAGCGCCTGCTCGCACGCCGCGAGCCGCCTGCTCTCCGCCGCCACCACGTCGGCACGCTCACGGAAGAACGCCTGCGCCCGGGCGTCCAGCGCCGTCTCGACCGCGAGCACCTGTGCGGCGCTTGGCAGCCTTCGCGGCAGCGACGCCAGCACGAGCTGTGCCGCGGCGAGCCCGCGCTCACGCCCGTGGAAGAAGGCCTGCTTCGCGCGCTCCATCGCGCCGCTCCAGCCCGCCACGGCGGCGGCGCGCGACTCGAGCGCCCGGGCGACAGCCAGCCGGCCGTCGGCCGCCGCCACGCTCTCGGCCAACCGCTGCAGGCCGTCCGGTACCGCGCCGAGGCCGCGGTCCGCGCCGGAGATCACGTGGCGCAGCTCCGCCGCCGACGGCACGACCAACTCGGCCGAGCGCGACGGCGTGAACGCCGCCCAGGTGACGTGGTTGCACACCGGCACGTTGTCCGTGTGGCCGATTGCCGCCACCACCGGCTTCTCACACGCGAAGATCGCGCGGCACAGCCGCTCGTCGTCGAACGCGACGAGGTCCTGCACCGAGCCGCCCCCGCGGGCGATGATGATCACGTCCACCAGCGGATGGCCCTGCAGGCGCGCGATGGCGTCGATGAGGTCGCGCGGCGCGGTCTTGCCCTGGACGGTCGCGGCGCAGGTGATGACCCGGACCGGTGGGAAGCGATCCTGGAGCGCCCGCAGCACGTCGCTCATCCCGTCCGAGCCGCGGCCCGCGATCACGCCGACGCCGCGCGGGAAGGTGGGCAGGCGCTTGCGCCGCTCCGGGTCGCACAGCCCCTCCTCGCGCAGCTTCCGCAGGAGCTCCTCGCGGCGGCGAAGCAGCTCGCCCTCGCCGGTGAGCCGCACGTCCGACACGATCAGGTCGAGCTTGCCGCGCTGCTGCCAGAAGTCCGGCCGGTCGACCACCACCTCCACGAGGTCGCCGTGCTTCGGGGCGTGCTGCAGCCCGCGCACCTGCCGGGCGAACACCTTGCACGGCAGGCACGCCTCGCCGTCGGTGAGGTCGAAGAAGAGCATCCCGCGGCCCGTGGCCTTCGGGTTCTGAACCTCGCCCTCCACGACGGCAGGGCCGACCGAGCGCACGGCCTGTCCGATGCGCGCGGAATAGGCGCTTACCGCGATGGCTCGTGTCTGGCTCGTCATTTCCATGCGAACGAGCGAGCGTATGCGGGGGGTCGGACGGCGAGATGATCCTTCATGCAGATCCGGAGGGATCCGCAGCTAGCGTGCGCTCCTTCGGCCACGAGCAGAGCGCCTCGAGGCCGGGACAGGTGGCGCAGAGCTCGCGATGCGGCCGCTCCGTCACCTCGAACCGCCCGTCGATCACGCCGGCGGCCAGCGCGAGCAGGTCCGACTCGAGCCGCGGCAGATCCGCCGCCTCGAAGTCCACGCTCACCGGCTCGCCGGCACGTTCGAGGAAGCAGTGCACCACCTCCACCGACGGCGCGCCGGAGCGCAGCGCCGCGAGCGCATAGATCAGCCGCTGGGTTCCGTATTTCTCGTCGCATGCCGCTTCCAGGTTCACCCCGGCCACGGGGTCACTCTTGTAATCCACGATCAGCGCAGATTCGCTCCCCCCTTCGAGCGCGAATGCGTCTACCACGCCGTTGACGAGGAGGCTCGCGCCGGACGCTCCGTGCGGCCGCAGCGTGAAGGCGAACGCCAGCTCGCGCCGCACGCGGGGCGCGGCGGCCAGGCGCGCGCACAGGGCCGAGCGCGCGAAGTTGTCGATCAGCGCGCGGATGTCCTCCACGTCGGAGTCGTCGAAGTGGGCGGCGTGGGAGCACAGCAGCTCCTCCACCTCGGCGGGATCCGGCGGCCGCGGCCGCGCGAAGTCGAAGTTCTCCATCAGCTGGTGCACGACCGTGCCGCGGAGCAGCGCGCCGAGACCCTCCGGCACCGGCTCGCCCGCGGCGTCCGCGAGCTCCGCCGCGCCTTCCCGCAGCCGCGCCACCCGCTCGAGGTAGAAGCGGTAGCCGCAGCGGCGATAGCTCTCGAGGCTCGAATAGCTCAGCCGCCCGAGGGGAGGTGCGCCGGCCGACTCCACCGCCGCGAGCAGCGGTGATTGGACGCCCCCCGCGGCCGAGCCGTTCGACGAGAGCTCCACGCTCGGCGCCCAGGAGGAGCGCGGCAGGGTGTCCTCCACACAGCTCGGTGAGCACACCACGCAGCGCACGCCGCGCTCGGACACGCCCCCTGAGCCAAGCGCAGGCAGATCCGGCGCGAGCGCACGCCAGATCCAATCCATCGGCGCGCCGAGGCGCTTCGGCTCCGGCCACTTCTCAACATCCGTGGCACCGCTGACGATCAGGTGCTCGCGCGCCCGCGTCATCGCGACGTAGAACACCCGCCGCTCCTCCTGGTCCGCGCGCCGCGCCTGCTCCTCCTCGATCTCCTCGAGCGCCATCCCCTTGGTCGAGCCGCCGGCCATCGAGGCGACGCTCAACCCCACCCGGCCGTCCTCGGTCACGCGCAGAGCGTCGTCGTCCTTGAACGCCGCCCGCCCGAGGTCCGCCACGCACACGAGTGGGAACTCGAGACCCTTCGCGGCATGGATCGTCATGAGCCGGACGGCGTCGATCCCCTCCGTCTCGAGCGGGGCCTCGCCCTCGCGCGCGCGCAGCATGTCCTGCTCGGCGACGAAGTCGATGAAGCCGCGCAGGTCACGCCCCTCGTCCGCCTCGTACTCGCGCGCGAGCCGCATCAGCTTGCGCACGTTGGCCATCCGCCGCTCGCCGTCCGGCATCCGAAGCACCACGCGGTCGTAGCCCGAGCGGGTGACCGCGCGGTCGATCAGCGTCTCGAGCGACAGCCGTGATGCCTCCTCCCGCTCGGCCGCGAAGCGATCTACGAACGCCGCGATCCGCCGCACGTCGTCCGCTGGGAGCTCGTCGGGCTCGAGCCCCTCGCGCAGCGTCCACCAGACGTCGCGGTCGAGCTTGCGAGCCCGCATGCCGATCACGCCGAGGGCGTCGATCGAGGCTCCCACGAGCGGCGAGGCGAGGAGCGAGTAGAGCGCGAGCTCGTCGAGCGGGTTGGCGAGCGCGGCGAGGTACGCGCGCAGGTCGGCCACCTGCTGCTGGCTCCAGTACCCGCCGCCGCCGGCGACGTACGTGGGCAGACCCTGATCGGCGATCGCGCGCTCGTACAGCGCGATGTCGGTGCTCGCGCGCACCAGCACCGCGACCTCGCCGGGAACGAACGGGCCGTCCGGTCCGGTCAGCTCCGCGATCCGGTGCGCGAGCAGCCGCGCCTCCGCCGCCCGCCACAGCGGCGCCCGTCCCGGGCCGAACGGTGCCTCGCCGTCCTCGGGAAACGGCTCCGTCCAGCGCTGCTTCAGGCTGTCCACGACGAGCAGCTCAACCGCGCGCTCAGTGCGCGCCGCGCCGCGCTCCAGCCCGTCGGGCTCCCGCAACGGCTCGAAGCCGTCATCGAACGCGTCGCCGAACGCGAGGTTGAGCGCTTCGAGCAGCTCGGCACGGCTGCGGAAGTTGTGGGGGATGCGGGCGTCCCGGCCGCGCTCGGCGGCGCTGTCCCGCTGCTCGCGGAACACCTCCACGTCCGCGTTCCGGAACGAGTAGATCGACTGGTTCGCGTCGCCGACCGTGAACACGTTCCCGCGGTCGAGCAGGGCGAGGATCTCCGTCTGGAGCCGGTTCGTGTCCTGGAACTCGTCGACCATCACGTGCTCGAAGCGAGTGCTGTAGCGCTCGCGCAGCGCCGTGTCGTGCGCAAGCAGATCGCGCGCGAGCAGCTGGAGGTCCTCGAAGTCGAGCCCCGAACGCTCCTCCTTCATCGCCGCGAAGCGCTCGTCGTACAGCGAGAGCAGCTCGCGCAGCAGCGCATAGTCGCGCGTCTCCCGGAGAGCCACGCAGGCACGCTGGTACGCGGCATACGCCTCCAAGAGCCGCTCGAACTCCGGGGTGCTGAGCGCTTTGGCGTTGCCCGACTTCGGCTCGAACCTCTTGATCCGCTCGGGATCGCTCAGCTCGCCGCCGAGCTCTGCCAGGAGCTCGAGGCAGGACGCCATCTTGCCGAGCTCGCGCTCCACAGTTGCGCCGTTCGCGCCGGCGAGTCCCGTCGCGGCGGCGCGCAGGGCAGCCTCCAGCTCCGCCGCCTCGGCGCCCGGGGGCGCCACGGCCGGCAGCTCAGGCAGCGCCGGGTGAAGCTCGCCACGGCTGCGCAGGTGGGAGTGCACCGTGCGCACCATCCGCTCGAGCTTCTGCGGCGTGTAGTTGGCGAGCAGCTCGAGGCGGGCGGCGGCATCCTCGGGGGCGGCGGACTCGAGGAACTGCTCGAGCGCCAGCTCGAACGCGTCGATCCCCATGCGCTCGGTCTCCGGCTGGTCGAGCACGCGGTACTCGGGATCGATCCCGGCCGCCAGCGGCTGGGCGCGCAGGAGGCGCGAGCAGAAGCCATGGATCGTGCTGATCCACGCTCCCTCCGCCTCGCGCGCCCGCTCTCGCTCCCCCAGCTCCAGAAAGCGCGCTCGGATGCGCTGCTTGAGCTCGGCGGCCGCCTTCTCGGTGAACGTGATGGCGAGAATGCCATCCACCCCCACGCCGTCCTCCAGCACAGCGCGCACGAACCGCTCCACGAGCACTGACGTCTTGCCGCTGCCCGCGTTCGCGTGTAGGAACAGCGAGCCAGCGCGGGACTCGATCGCGTGCAGCTGCTCCGGTGTGAAGCGCACGCTCATTCCTCGTGGCGGCAGATGGTGGGGTGCTGGCAGCCGCCGCTCGACCACTTGCACGTGTCCGGACACGGGTGCACATCGCCTCGGCGCACGCGGCCCACCAGCTCGCACGCGGTCGCGCTCGCCTCGCGCAGTGCCTCCTCCACCTCGTCGGGGCTCCGGAAGTCGTTGTCGAAGAAGTCCGACCCGAGCTCTTCCTTCAGCTCCTCAGACACGAGTCCGCGCGGGCGCCGCTCACTGCCCGCGAGCGGCACGTACACGCCGCCGGCCGGCTTGAGCCCGAGCAGCTCACGCGCCGCGATCATGTAGAGCGCTGCCTGGAGCCGGTTCTTCTCGCGCCAGTCGGCCGCCTTGTACACGCTGCGGCCGCTCTTGTAGTCGCGCACGAGCGCCCAGCCGTTCCAGGTGTCGATCCGGTCGATCACCCCGCGCACGGAGATCCCGTCGCCCGGCAGCGGCACCGCCGGCAGTCCCTCCCCGCCCACGCCGAAGCGAAGCTCGAGCTCGGCGGGCTCGAACACTCCGTCGCGCTGCGCCTCGTGCCGCAGGTAGGCGAGCAGGTCGAACTCGAGGCGCCGCACCGCCGCCCGCACGCGCGTCTGCGACGGCGAGAGCAGGAACGAGCTCTGGCGGTCCCGCAGCGCCTCGCGCATGATCCGCTCCGCTTCCGCGAGGTTCCCCCGCGTGACCCGCGCGCTGCCCGTCTCCTCCCGCAGCCTGCGGAACGTGAGCTCGAGCACCTCGTGCGCGTAACGCCCTCGCACCATCTGCTCGGGGTCCGGCTCGAGCGCGAGCGGGCGCAGCTGGCGCTCCACGAGCCACTTCACCGGGCAGTCGGCATAGGTCTCGAGGTCGCTCGCCGAGAACGCCTCCTGCTCGCGGAACTTCTCGAGCAGCCGGTCCGCGCTGAGGCCGTCGGGCGCCGGCGGCATGACCCGAGGACCAGCCGCCGACACAGCGCGCTCGAACTCCACCTCGGTGGGCGCCTCCTCCGGGCTCCACACGATGTCCGAGAGGGAGCGGCGGCGTGGCTCGATGTCCGTGAACAGCACGCGTGCGTCCTCGAGGAAGAACGACGCCGGCTGCGGGTTGCCCTCCTCGTCGCTGAAGCGCGAGCTGAGGAACAGTGTGCGCTCCGCCCGCGAGGCCGCGACGTAGAAGAGGTGACGCTCGCGGTCCAGCTCGTCCTCGCGCACGGGGAGCACGAGGCCGGTGGCGGTGGCGATCGCCCGGCGGTCCTCGTCCGAGAGGAACGGCTCGGGCATCCCGCCGCGCGGGAACTCGCCCTCCTCGAGCCCGCACACGAACACGGCGTCGAATCGCCGGGCACGGATCCGCTCGGGCGGGGCCACGAGCACGCGGTCCGGCTGAGGCCGCTCGCCGAGCCGGACGGGCAGCTCGGCGAGCGTGTCGTACAGCCGTCGGGGGCCGAGGTCGGCACGATCCAGCTCGCCCAACCCGTCGAGCGCGGCCGCCGCCGCCTCGAACGCGCGCGCGTCCTCCACCTCCGCGCCGCTCAGCACGTGCGCCTGGCGCTTGTAGGGGGCGGAGAAGAGACGCTCGAGTTGCGCGCGCAGCTCGACGATGAGCCGTGCCGGGCCCGCGGACGCGGCGCGCGCGAGGTGGTCGATCTCGTCGAGCTTCCAGCGCTCCGCCTCCCAGATGTCGCGCGCGGCCGCGGCGCTTCGCGCGCCCTCCACGCGCACCCGCGACTCGAGCCAGTCGGCGAGCGCCTGGTTGCGCAGCTTTCCCGGCGCGCGCAGGTACGCGAGCAGGTCCGTCTCCGTGCCGTGCAGGGCCGCGCAGCGCAGGAGCGCGAGCGCCGCACGTCCGAGCGCGGTCTGGCGAAATGGAAGTCGGCGCTCCAGCGCGAACGGGATGCCATAGGCGCCGAACACCTGCTCGACCACCGACGCATACGCGCTCGGATCCCGATACACCACCGCCACGTCTCCGGGCGGGGTGCCGGCGCGCAGCAGCCCCAGCACCTCCGACGCCACGAGCTCCACCTCGGCGCGCTCGCCACCGGCCGCCAGCACGCGCACGGCGCCACCGTGCTTGCGCTTGCGCGCCGAGTCCGCGAACAGCGACCGCTCGAGATGGTGCAGCGCGTCGCGCGACTCTGCGGCGTAGTGGTCGCTCACGGGCGGCAGCTCCAGCGGCGGCGCCGACGCGAGCTGGGACAGCTCCTCGAACACCCTCGACACCGCCCTGAACGCGACGCGTCCCCGCTCGTAGGGAAGCGACACCATCACGTCCGCGCCGGCGATCCGCGACAGCGTTTCGAGCGCGTCGAGCTCGAGCGGAGTGAAATCGTCGAACCCGTAGACGAAGACGGGGGTTTTCCCCCAGGCCGGAGCGTGGCGCCTCAGTGCATCGAGGGCGCGCCACTCGAACAGCTGCTGATCGCAGAGGCCACTGTCGTCGAGCCGCTGGCGATAGCGCGAGTAGATGGCAGCCACCTCGAGGGCGTAGTCATGCCGCGGCCCGTTGTCCGCCCAGTCGCGCAGCGCCTGGGTGAAGCGGGCGGGCTCGATCATCGACCGCTCGAGCTCCGCCATCAGCCGCACGGTGGCGCGCACGAATCCCGGACGTGTGGAGGAACGGCGCAGCGTGCGCAGATCGAGCGACTGCACCGCCTCCTCGGCGATCAGCTCGCGCTGCACGTCCGACGCCACGCGCGCCCGGAAGCCCGCCCGCGAGGCGATCTCGTCGAACAGCCACTTGAAGCGCACCACGCGCGTGCCGAAGACGGCGCCGCCGTCAGCCAGCTCGCGCTGTGTGTGCTCCACGTCCTCGAGCGAGGGCACCACGAGGATCGGCTCCTCGTCGAGACGCGAGCGGTAAGCGTCGAGCACCACCCCGGCCTTGCCGGAGTTGGCGGGTCCCGTTACGAGCTGGAGAGGCACCTACCTCTTGTAATGCACGGACAGGACGAGTCAGGAGACGAGCACACCTGCGGCCGCCGCCGAGCGGATTGCCTCCACGTAGCGCGCGGCCGGCAGCATCACGGGCGCCTCCTGCAGCTCCCACCCCGCCCCCGGGCGCAGGATCCAGCGGGCGATCCGCAGGCGGTCGCCATCGAGCCGCTCCACCCGGAGCTCCTCCTGCATGTCGCCCGCCCGCCCCCGGCTTGCGCCATGCGGCGCGCCTTCCCCGGTGGGCTCGGTGCAGGCGGCCGAGAAGAGCGCCTCGGCGTCGGCCTCCGCGAGGATCGACCGCTCCCGCACCGCCGCCAGCAGCTCCGCCAGCGCGGCCGCCTCGAGCACGGGCGCGCGGCGCAGGATCTGCCCGTTCGCCCACTCCGCGAGGCGAACGCCGCCCGGTACGCGCTCGAGCCGGACGTCGTACTGCTCGCCGCCGTCGTCCTCGTACGGGCCGGCCGAGGCGTATGGACCGGTGACCCGTGTCGCGATCGAGCCGCTCGCAGCCCGGCTTCTGCTCCCGCCGCCCGACTGGCGAGGCGGGCGCGTCCGGGCGGCCGGCTTGCTCGTATCGAGCACCGTGCCCTTCGAGCAGATGGGGCAGTCGGCGGTGAAGCGGTTGTGGCGGCAGAAGAGCGAATTCACGGACTCGCAGAGTAGCCATCCGCGCCACGCTGCCAAGATCGTGCGCGTGGAGACGGTGCTGATCTCAGACATGCACCTCGGGGCGAAGCCGGTGAACGACGTGCTTCGCAGCCGTATCGCCCGCGAGAGGTTGATGCCGCGGCTCGCGCAGGCGGACCAGATCGTGCTGCTCGGCGACGCGCTCGAGCTGCGCCAGGCACCGGTGTCGGAGGCACTGGAGGCGGCGCGGCCGTTCTTCGGGGAGCTCAGCGCGGCGGTGAGCGGGAAGCGGGTGGTGCTCGTGCCCGGCAACCACGACCATCCGCTGCTCGAAGAGCGTGTGACGGGACAGTTCGAACGGGTTGTTCGCGCCACCGAGTCCGGGCCGCTCGGCCAGCTCGCCTCGTGGCTGCCGCAGAGCGAGCTTCTTCTCTCGTATCCGGGCTACCGGGTGCGGCCGGACGTGTATGCGATACACGGGCATTACCTCGACTGCCACAACACCGTGCCCACGGTGGAGACGATGCTTGTGGCGTTCGCCAAGCGCCGGGCGAAGTTCCCGGCGGACGGGCCGCTCGAGGTGAGCGACTACGAGAACACCCTGGCGCCGCTCTACACGCTCGGATTCAGGGTGGCTCAGCGCGCCCGCACCGCGGCCGGCACGCCGTCGAAGAAGGCGTGGGCGATGATGGCCCGCACCGAGGGGCGGCCCGGGCTCGCTGCGCGCGTGCTCGGCGGGGCGCTCGTGCCGGGCGGCGTGGCGGCGCTCAATCGCCTCGGCTTCGGGCCGTTCCACCCGGAGATCTCTGGGCCCGCACTGCGCGAGGCGGGGCTGCGCGCGCTCGGCCAGGTGGTGGAGCGGCTCGGCCTGGAGGCCGACCACGTGATCTTCGGACACACCCACAGGCTCGGGCCGCTCGATGGCGACGAGGGCTGGGCAACCTCGACCGGAACGCGGCTGTACAACACGGGCAACTGGATATACGAGCCGGTGTTCCTCGACCGCTCGCCCGCGGCGAGCCCCTACTGGCCGGGCGGAATCGTGGTGGTGGACGACCACGGGCCCCCGCGGATCGAACGTGTGCTGATGGACTTGCGCCACGAGGACTTTCTGCCGATGCTTGAGACATCGTCACGCGTGCTCTGGCCCGACCCGCGCGACTCGGACTCGTCGCCGCCCTTCTGACCCTTGCCGCTGCCGGCCTGGGCGCGGCCGGCTACGCGCTGGCCGGCCGCGGGCTGAACATGCGCGGTGCACGGGTCGTGCACTTCGAGCTGCGAAGCGCCGATGTTGGGCGCACGCTGGATGAGACCGCGGTGATCCCGCGCGGGGCGCCACCGCGAGGTCGGCGCCCGCTGCTCGTGTTGTTGCACTGGCGGGGCGGCACGCCCGGCATGCTCCTGTCGGACGAGCTGTTCGCCGGGTTGGCGCGGCTCGGCTCGCGGGCGCCCGTGGTGGTGATGCCGTATGGCGGCGGCAGCAGCTTCTTCCACGACCGGCGCGGCGCGAAGTGGGCCTCGTACGTGGTGCGCGAGGTGATCCCAGCGGCCGTGCGGCGCTTCGGGGCGGATCCGGCGCGCGTGGCGATCGGGGGCACTTCGATGGGCGGCTTCGGGGCGCTCGACATAGCGCGGCTGTGGCCCGGACGGTTCTGTGCGGTGGGGGCGCACTCGCCGGCAATCTTCACGTCTGCGCGGGCGACGATGGCGCGCTCGTTCGACGGGGCGGCCGATTTTGCGCGGCACGACCTGCTGTCTCTGCGGCCCACCTACTCCGTTCCCGTGTGGATCGACGTGGGGACGCAGGACCGCTTCCGCGCGGCCGACGTTCGTTTCGCTCGCTCGCTCGGCCTACAGCCGCACGTGTGGCCGGGCAAGCACGGCAGCAGGTACTGGCGAGCACACATGGCGCAGTACCTCGCGTTCTACGCGAAAGCCCTCGCCAACTGCTGAACAAACCGGAGTTTTGGGGCCAGGAGCCCCAAAACTCCGGTCGCTTCTACTCTCAAGCGGTGCGGAAGGCGTCCATCGCGATCCTCATCCTCATTGCTGCCGTAAGCGCCTGCGGCGCCGGCGCCGCCCCGCGGACGACCACTGCGAAAGCCCCAGCAGGCGTGTGCGGCGAGCCAGGCAAAGCCCCGGCCCGCTACGCCCACGTCGTCTGGATCGTGATGGAGAACCACTCCTACAGCGACATCCTGGGCTCCGGCTCGAGCGCCCCCTTCACCCGCTCGCTCGCGAAGGCCTGCGGCAGCGCCACGGGCTTCCACGCCGAGACGCACCCGAGCCTCCCCAACTACATCGCGATGACCTCAGGCTCCACCCATGGCATCAGCGACGACAATCCGCCCTCCGACCACCGCCTGACCGGCGCGAGCATCTTCTCCCAGCTCGGCTCGCACTGGAGGGCGCTCCAGGAGTCGATGCCGCAGAACTGCCTGCGCAGCTCCAGCGGCCTCTACGCGCCCAAGCACAACCCGGCGGCGTACTTCACGAACGTTGCCCGCGCCTGCTCACGGCAGGACGTCCGGCTCGGCAGCAGTCCCAGCCTCAGCGCGCGCTTCACCTTCATCACGCCGAACCTCTGCCACGACATGCACAACTGCGGCGTGAGCACCGGCGATCGCTTCCTGGCGACGCTCGTCCCGAAGATCCTGCGCAGCAGGCAGTACAAGGCCGGTCGCACCGCTCTCTTCATCACCTGGGACGAGGACGACGGCAGCCAAAGCAACCAGATCGCGACGTTGGTGGTCGCTCCGCACACACCGGCCGGCACGAGCTCGAGCAAGCGCTTCACGCACTACTCATTGCTCCGTACGACCGAGGAGATGCTTGGCCTGAAGAAGATCGGCGCCGCCCGGACCGCGCCGAGCATGCGCAGCGCCTTCGGGCTCTAGATCGCGGGCTGCGGTGTCTCCGTTGCGGCTTCCTCAGCGGCCTGAGGCGATTCGGCCGCGCCGTCACCCGAGGAGCCCTCGTCCTCGGCCGGCGGCTGCGCACCGCCCTTCGCCCAGTCCTCGTCGAACTCCACGCGCCACTTGCCCTCGTCGTTCTTCTCGACGCGGAGCTTGGCGCGGAAGCTGCGGCCCGAGCGGCCGCGGAAGCCGGTGACCGGCTTGGTGGTGCGGCCCACCGGGTGCTCGTCGCCCGCCTCGATCGAGATGCGGAGGCTCTCCATGAGCTCCTTCACCACGGACGCGGGCAGGTTCTTGCCGGCCTTCTTCTTCCAGATCACGAAGCCGCAGCCGGGATCCTCGCGCGACCAGCACGAGTAGCCCTTGCGGTTCTCGATCACATCGCGGCCGCAGACCGGGCACGGGCCGAGGTTCGCGCGCTCGATCTTCACGCCCTTGAGCTTGTCGAGCTCGCCGACCGTGTCCGTGGCGAACTTCTCGATGTCCTTCATGAAGGCCGGGCGCGAGTCCTCGCCCTGCTCGATCAGCCCGAGCCGATGCTCCCACTCGCCGGTGAGCTCAGGCGAGGTCAACGCGTGGTCGCCGAGCAGCTTGATCACCTGCATGCCCTTCTCGGTGGCCACGAGAGCGCGGCCGTCGCGCTCGATGTAGCCCACGTTGATCAGGCGCTCGATGATCGCCGCCCGCGTGGCCGGAGTGCCGATGCCGGAGTCCTTCATGGCCTCCCGCAGCTCCGCGTCCTCGATCTCCTTGCCGGCGGTCTCCATCGCGGCGAGCAGCGAGGCGTCCGTGAAGCGCCGCGGCGGCTGCGTCTCCTTGCGCAGCGACTCCACGCTCTCGGTCTGCACCGATTCACCCTGCTCGAGCCTCGGCAGGAGCTGGTCGCCGCCCGTATCGTCGTCCGCGCGGTCGGCCGGTTC
Organism: Thermoleophilaceae bacterium; assembly: GCA_036378175.1. Classification (GTDB taxonomy): domain Bacteria; phylum Actinomycetota; class Thermoleophilia; order Solirubrobacterales; family Thermoleophilaceae; genus JAICJR01. The sequence continues at coordinate 84,884 of DASUWY010000076.1, read as the reverse complement.
CGCCTCCTCGCCGTACACGCCCTTCCAGCCCGGCACGAGCAGCACGCGGCCGCTGGTCCGGAAGATGTGCGACGCCACGGTGGTCTCCACGCGGGTGCGCTCGTACACGGCCTCCGGGTGGAAGATGGCGAGGAAGCGCTTGGCCACGAGGTCGTAGACCTTCAGCTCGTCGCCGCCCATCTTCGAAAGGTCGTGCTCCGAGCGCGTGGGGATTAGAGCGTGGTGGTCGGTGACCTTCTCGTCGTTGATCACGCGGCCGAGCGGGAGCTTCTCCAGGGAGGTCACGTACTCGGCGGCGCGCGTGTAAGCCGGGTTGTGTCCCACGAGCGCCGCGGTGGGCTTGATCTCGGCAACGAGGTCGCCGCTCAGGAAGCGCGAGTTCGTTCGCGGATACGTGATCGCCTTGTGCTCCTCGTACAGGCGCTGGGCGGCCGCGAGGGTGCGGCGGGCGCTGAAGCCGTAGAGCGTGTTGGCGTGCCGCTGCAGCGAGGTGAGGTCGTACAGCAGCTGCGGGCGCTCGCGCTCCTCCTTCTTGTCGAGCTTCGTGATCTCGCCCGGCTGGCCGTCGACCTCCTTGACGATCTTCGCGGCCTCGTCCTCGGCGATGCGCTTGCCGCCCATGTAGCGGGCGCCGTAGCGGCGCTGCGCGTCTGCCGCGAAGCGAGCCTCCACGAGCCAGTAGGGCTCGGGCTTGAAGTCCCTGATCGCCTGCTCGCGCTTGACCACCAGCGCGAGCGTGGGCGTCTGCACGCGGCCGAGGGACACCGCGCCGTCGAACGCCGCCCGCAGCCGGATCGACGCCGCGCGCGTGGCGTTCATGCCCACCACCCAGTCGGCCTCGGAGCGCGAGCGGGCGGCCGCCTCCAGCGACTCCATCTCCTCGCCCGGACGCAGATTCTTGAAGGCCTCCTCGATCGCCTTGCGCGTCATCGAGTTGAGCCACAGGCGCTGCACCGGCTTCTTCACCTTCGCCGTCTCGTACACGTACGCGAAGATGAGCTCACCCTCGCGCCCGGCATCGCAGGCGTTCACGATCAGGTCGACGTCGTCGCGCGCCATCAGCCGGTGGACCGCATTCAGCTGCTTCTTCGCCCGCTCGTCGTTCGGCACGAGCTTGAACTTGCTAGGCACGATCGGCAGGTCGGCGAAGCGCCACTTCTTGAGCTTCGGGTCGTACGCCTCGGGCTCGGCGAGCCCGACGAGGTGCCCGACGGCCCACGTGATCACGTAGTCGTCGCCCTCGAGATGAGTTTTGTCCTTCGCCGACTTGAAGCTGCCCGGCAGCGCGCCCGCGATGTCGCGGCCGACAGAAGGCTTCTCGGCTACTACCAGTGTCTTGGCCATGAGCGGACCAAAGTAGCGACCCGGGCGGCTGGGCGTCTACTTCTGAGGGCATAGGGCGTAGGGCATGGGGCATGGAATGCGGGCCTATGCCCTATGCCCCATCCCCTATGTCTCGCCCGCTATTGCGGGCCCAAATACCGCACGTAGACCTGCTCGAGGGCCGGGTCGGGGCCCGCCATCCCGGGCACTTCCACCGTTGGCACCGCCGGCGCGATCACGTCGGGATCGATCAGGTCCGGCACCTGGGGAGCGGAGGTCACGTCGGAGGCGTGAGCGGCGGCGGCCGGGGCGATGCCCGGATTGGCCGTCTCGAACGGCACGTAGTTGCCGCGGGCGCTCGTGGCAGGGTGCTGCGAGGGTGTGTCGAGGTAGCCGTTCAGGGCGTTGCGCGACTCGAGCGAGACGTTGCCGCTCGGGCGGTTCCAGAGGAACACGTCGCGGACGCCATTGGTGTCCGTGGCCACGCTGCCCGACGGGCGCAGGTTGTTCGCCAGCGAGTCGAAGAGGACGAACTCGCCCGCGTCCGAGATCACGGGGTGGTCCGACGGGCCGTCGCCCAGGCCGCTGAACTTCGAGTGGGAGACGATCGTCTGGCGAGGGTGGCGGCCCTTCAGGTCCGCCTCGAACACGTCCGAGACGCCGTTCGTGTCCCCGCCCGCCAGGTTGTTCGCGGTGGACTCGAACGCCACGTACTGGCCGCTGTCGCTCACCGACGGATCGGTCGACGCGCCGTTGCCGGCGGTGCCGCTGCCGTTCCCGGACACGAGGATCGTCTTGTACTCCAGTACCTGCACGCCCTTGTGCTTGATTTGCACGTAGTGCCGGTTGAAGGTGCGCTCGTACACGTCGGTGGCGCCGTTGCGGTCGCGCGGAGAGAGGTTGGTGGCGTCCGAGGCGAACACCAGGGCCTTACCCGCCCGCGCGAAGGACACGTGGTACGAGTTGCCGTTGGCCGCGTGCCCCTTGCCGCTGGCCGAGGCCAGGAACGTGAGGCCCCTGAAGCCCTTGTCGCGCCCGCTGGCGCGCAGCACCTTCACGTACACCTGGCGGGTGCCAGCCGGGGCGCTCGTGGTGCGCGCCGTGCTCCAGCCCAGGTACTTCGTCTTCTTCAGCGCGAGGTTGGTCGCGTCGGAGACGAAGGCCACGCGCTCGCAGTCACCGTCCACGGAGACCTCGTAGGTCGAGCCGTTCGACTGGCGGCCGTGGGAGTCGGTCGACACGCGCACGATCCTCTTCGAGCCCAGGTTGTAGACGAAGGCGTCGGCCTTGCCGTTGGTGTCGCCAGGGACGAGGTTCGACGCGTCGGAGACGAACGCCACACAGCTGGGCGAGTGGTGCGAATCGCCGTCCACGGCGGGACGGTAGGAGCGCCCGTTGGCGGGCTGGCCGCCGAGCCCGTGCGACACGAGGTCGGTGGAGCCGATGTTCCACGGCGTGCCGTTGCTTCCCCAAGGGGCGGCGCGGTGAACGACGAACACGTCGGTGAGGCCGTTCGTGTCCCCGGGGACGATGTTCGTGGCGTCGGACTCGTACGCGATGGCGCGCGCCACGCGCTGGTCGTGCGACACCGCGGCGTTCCGCGACATGCCGTTGGGCAGGCCGCCGTCGAAAGCACGCGAGAGAAGGAAGGTGGTGCGGTTGGAGTCGGCCTGCGCGAAGGCTGTCCCGGCCGGGAGGACCGCGGCGCAGAGAGCGGCCGCGATGAGGGATCGAGAGAGGGATGGCATGTCCTCTCTCATCGGCAGCCCCAGGGACCGCTTGAGGCGCCCCTACTGACGCTCGATGCAAGTCTGGGAGCGGAATCCCGCCCGTTTGTCAGGTTCCTGACTCAGCCGGCGCAGGCGCCCGTGCCCACCGGGCCGTGTGCTCGCGCGAGGGCCGCCCTCACAACGCTGTCGGGCACGCCGAAGCCGGTGTGGTGGCGCGCCCCCACGCTGGCTGCGAACACGGTCGCGAGCACCCGGCCATCCCCGTCCACCACGGGCCCGCCGGAGTTGCCCGCGCGCACGAGGCCGCGGAACGAGGTGATGAGGCGCCGCACGGGGCCGCGTCCGTAGGCGTCCTGGGTGAGCACGTTGGTGCTGGGGCCGAGGCGTGCCGGCTCGACGTCATACGGGCCGTCGTGGGGAAAGCCGAGTATCGCGCCGGAGGTGCCGGAGCTCGCGGACGCGTTCATGTGGAGCGGCGGCGTGCCGGAGAGGCCGGACACGCGCAGCACGGCCACATCGTCATGCGGGTCGAAGAGGATCGCGCGAGCGGCCAGCCGCGGACCCTGCCCCTCCAGTTGCACCGTGGTGTCGGTTTCCCCGGCGACCACGTGCGCGTTCGTCACTACGATCCCGTTGGCCGCCACCCATCCCGAGCCCTGTACCCCCAAACCGCAAGCCGTGCCGAGCACCCGGACCACGCTGTGCCCAGCCGCCCGCACCTGAGGATCCCTGGCGATCCGAGAATTCGGCGCAGGCACGTCCGCGGGCGGGCCGGCCACGGATGGCAGCGGATCGAAGCGCGCGAGTGCGTTCAGCAGAGGCCCGCTCGGCGGCAGCGCGGCGTTGAGCGCCTGGAGGATGCTGGAGCGCTGGATGTCGCGCCGCAGATGGCGTGCACCGGGCGTCTGAAGCGCGACGGCGCCCGCCACCCACACCAGCCCGAGGCCCAGGCAGCCGAGCAGAACCGCGCCGCCCGCGCCATCCAGGGCTCCAAGGGCAGGGCCCATCCTGCGGCGCAACTCGAAGCCGAGCGTCTCCAGGAGGATCGCCAGCACGCCACCGAGGATCAGCGCCATCACCAGTGTGATGAGTGGCGCGTAGGGCGACTGGGCGCCTCCCTTCAAGAACAGCGGCGCGAGGCGCGAGCCGAGGAACGCGCCCACCACGAAGCCCGCGAGCGACAGGACCCCCACCACGAGGCCTTGCGTGTATCCCCACACGGCCATCAGCAGGGTGAAGGCCACGATGATCCAATCGACTGTCGTCACGACGGGGCACAGACGTTATTCCCAGATTCATGAGACCCGCCGCAGGAACCAGGTCCCGCACTGTTCACCAGCGCGCGCTCCGCCGGCGGCGGATCGCGGCGGTGAGCGTCGCGGCGATCGCCCTCGTGTCGCTCGGCGCCGGGATCCTGTACGGCGTCACGCGCGAGTCCCCCGGCCAGAAGGTCGCGAAGAGGTTCACCCTCGCCTGGGAGCGCGGCGACTACGGGACGATGTACGAGCAGCTCACCGACAACGCGCAGGCGCACGAGCGCCCGGCGGCGTTCGTGAAGGCCTACGAGGCGGCGCGCGACACCGCCACCACGCTGATGATGTCGGCGGGCAAGCCGCACGACGAGGGGCACGGGCTCGAGCGCGTGCCGATGACCGTGAGCACGCGCATCTTCGGCACGGTTCGCGCCGATCTCGTGCTCCACACGCAGAACGGCAAGGTGGGCTGGAGCAGCAACCTCGTGTTCCCCGGTGTTCCGCGCGGGGCGAAGCTCGAGCGGACGACCGTCGCTCCGGCTCGGGCGAAGCTCCTGGCGCGCGGCGGTAAGACGATCGCCGAGGGCCCGGGCGACGCTCGCCGCTATCCCGCGGGCGCGGTGGCGCAGTCGATTGCCGGCAGCCTCGCGCAGCCCGCCACCCCGGCGGACCGCGAGCGGCTGTACAGCCGCGGCTTCCCGGCGGACACGGCGGTCGGCGTGTCAGGGCTCGAGCGCGCGTTCGAGACCGATCTCGCGGGCCGGCCGGGCGGGAAGCTCACGGCCGGCGGGAAGGTGCTCGCTCAGGCGTCGCCCCGGCCGGCGCCGCCGGTGCGCACCACGATCGACCTCGGCATCCAGGCCGCCGCGCTCTCCGCGCTGGCGGGACGCTTCGGCGGCATCGCCGCGCTCGACGCCCGCAGCGGCGAGGTGCGCGCGCTCGTGGGCGTGGCGTTCTCGGCCCCCCAGCCGCCCGGATCCACCTTCAAGCTGATCACCGGGACCGCCGTGCTCGAGACGCATGCCGCCAGGCTCAGCACGCAGTTCCCGGTGGCGCAGAAGACGACCATCGACGGCGTCGACCTCCAGAACGCCAACGGCGAGTACTGCGGGGGCACGCTCGCGCAGAGCTTCGCCAAGTCCTGCAACTCGGTGTTCGCACCCCTTGGCGTGAAGGTCGGCGCCGAGCGGCTGGTGCGCACCGCCGAGCGGTACGGCTTCAACGAGCAGCCATCGATCCCGGGCGCGCTGCCGAGCACGATCCCCGCGGCGGAGGCGATCGGGTCGCCGCTCGAGCTCGGCTCGACCGCCATCGGCCAGGGCCGGGTGCTTGCGACGCCGCTCGAGATGGCGTCGGTGGTCCAGACGATCGCCTCGCGCGGGATCCGGCACCGTCCCACACTCGTTCCAGGGAAGCCGCCCGGGAAGCCGGTGCGAGTGACCTCACGCCGGGTGGCCAGGGAGATGCGCACGATGATGCTCGGCGTGGTGCAGTACGGCACGGGCGTGCGCGCGGCCATTCCCGGCACCACGGTTGCCGGCAAGACCGGCACGGCCGAGCTCGAGAGCACCGTGCCGAAGCCCGGCGAACAGCCGCCGCCGTCGGAACAGCAGGCGCCTGCCGGGAGCAAGACCGACGCCTGGTTCGCAGGCTTCGCGCCCGCCACGCACCCGAAGCTGGCCGTCTGCGTGATGCTCGTGAGAGCCGGCGCAGGCGGAGACACAGCAGCGCCGGCAGCCGCGACCGTGCTGAGCGCGGGCCTCTAGATATCCAGCTCGATCCGCTGCGTATCCGGCACCGGCGCCGGACCCTGCGGATTGATCTCGAGATCCATCGGGCGATTCTCGATCGCCTTGACCGGGATCCTGAAGAGGAGCAGCGAGCCGCCGATCACGCCCGCGGCAGGTGCGCTTCCCGGCGTGGGCACGCACTGCTTGGCGCTCAGCGGACGCGGCCGGTAGGCAAACACGTTGGTCGCCGGGAGCCGCGTGGGCGTGAACTGGTCCCCCTGCGTGTCGATGATCCGGAAGTTGTTCACCGGGATCGACGCGCCGCCGTGCGTGTGGTTCACGTCGTTGCACACCTGGATGAACACGCCGTAGTAGTTGAAGCCGGGAGGTGCCTCGGGACCCTGGTAGTAGTCGTGGTCCTCAGGGTCACGCAGGTTGAGCTCGCGCGTGATGAAGACGGTGTAGCTGAGCCCGTTCACCTTCACGGACTGTCCCTCGGGCTCGGGCAGCTGGTGATGCCTCGTGCAGCCGGACAGCACCGGCACGACGAAGGCGGCAAGGGCAAGGACGGTGGCGACCCTCTTCATGCGGCCGGGCAGTCTAACGACCTGACGCGCCATCAAGAGCTGCCGAAGCGAACGGCCTTCGCCGGCTCGAAGCCCGCGATGGTCGCGCGGGCGAGCGGAGCCTCGGGCCGCTCCTCGAAGATCTTCCTGAGCCTGGACAGCGACGACTTCACGCGACGGCGCAGCCAGCGGCGCCCGCCAAGGGTCTCCTTGAAGGCGTCGAGCCGGGTGGCGGGCTCGGTCCAGAGCGCGAGGTCGACGCGCGTAGCCGAGGAGCCCACCGGCTCGAACGTGTACTCGACGAAGCCCGGGGTGCGGCCGAGGCGGTAGAGCCTCAGCGTCTCGCGCAGAACCCTTGGCCGCGCGGACTCCACGATGGCCGTCTCCACCCAGGTGTGGTTGAACGGCATCTTCATCTGGAAGCGGGCGGCGGCGCCCTCGCCCGTCGAGCGGGGACGCGTGAGCCTGTACTCGCGCTGGTACTGATCGCACCACGCCACGCGGTTCGCGAGGTCGGCGACGAAGCCGTACACCTCCTCACGGGGCGCGGAGATGGTTACGTGTGCCCGGATCGGACGCATGCCGCCGGGCATTCTATGGAGCGGCGCGGCTAGGCGGCCTTGGGCACGACCGCAAGCGGCCGGTCCGCCACGTGCACCCGCTCGGAGCGCATGGGTAGGCGCTCCGGCTCGGGCAGTCGAGCCAGGCACAGCGAGCACAGCGCCTTGCCCGTCTCGAACACGTGCAGCACCTCGCCCGCCACTGGCGTGCGCTGGCAGCGCGAGCAGCTCGAACGGTCGTGCCCGAGAGCGCGGACGCTGTGTCGCAGGATGATCGACGCGAGTTCCATTGTCTGGGTGTTCGCCGGTCCCACGTGGTCACCTCCCGGCTGCAACGGGCCTCCCGGCGGGGTTAGTCTGGGTCAGTCGAAACAGCCCAAATTGGGTAGCTCTTTCGAGCAAAATCGCGCCGTTTTGCGCAAATTCCGGGGTTTTTTGCCCTAGAAAAGCCCCCGCCTCATCGTTATCATCCGCACGATCACCCAGCAGGGAGCGAGAATGGACGCCTTCACCGCCGGCACACTCGCAGGCGCCGGATCTTTCCGCTGCGAGACCTGCGGATTCGCGATCGCCCTTCACGAGCGCGACGAGATACCCGCGTGCCCACATTGCCACGGGGGACGGTTCCGCCGTGCCTCGATTTTCGGAGACAACAGTGAGCTCGAGCCGATCGGATCCCACGAGGTGGAGATCCCCGATTGGCTCGAAGGAGCGCGCGGCGCGCTCGTGGGCGACGGCGACTACGTCGCCTACGAGGAGGACGACCGCGTCCGCGTGGTCGCCCTCCAGGAGGGCTGGACCCGCATCGGGCGCAGCCTCGCCGCGCACATACGCTTCGACGATCCCACCGTTTCACGCCGTCACGCGCTGCTTCACCGCGAGGCAGGCGGGGTGCGCGTGCTCGACGACCGCAGCCTGAACGGAGTGTTCCTGAACGGCGAGCGGATCGACTGGCACGAGCTCGAGGACGGGGATGAGATCGTGATCGGACGCTTCCGTCTCTACTTCATCAGCCTTGCCGGGGAGAGCGTCAGCGGAAGGCGAGAGGGGATCGGTAGCGCCGTCAGCTGACGCACGCGCCGTAAACGGGCGCCCGGCGAGGGCGCCGGTTGAGGGAGGAGTGAGAGTCGAGGGCCCCGAGCGGGGCCCTCGAACGTTGTGGCACCCCGTGCCAGGATTGCCGTCAGGATGGCGAAGCTCGACAAGGCCGACTGGTGGACGATCCGCCGCGCGCAGAATCGCAAGCCGGCCACCTACCGCTGCCCGTTCTGTGGCGGCTTCCTGCCCTCGATGTCGGAGCACGTGCTGATCGCCCCGGAGGGCGACACCTCGCGCCGCCGCCACGCACACACCGCCTGCGCGGCCGCGGCACGTAAGGGCGGCCGCCTGCCGTCTCGTGACGAGTGGCTTAAGACTCAGCCCCGGCGGCCAGGGCTAATCGCTCGGCTGCTCGGTAGGAGTAGGGAGTAGGGAGTAGGGAGCAAGCAATAAGGGAGTGAGGGGGCGAAGAATTCGGTGCGGCGCCTTTGCTCTGTGTGGCTCCCAGCAGATACCATGACCTACGCGTCTACCAGCTCGCGGTGGAGCTCGCCGACGATGTCCACAGCAGGGTCGCCCGTTGGCCTCTGCTCGCCCGCGACTCCTTCGGCGAACAGCTGGTTCGCGCCGCGGACTCAGTAGGAGCCAACATCGCAGAGGCCGCGGGCCGCGGCACGGTCGCGGACAAGCGGCGGCTCCTCTACGTCGCGCGAGGCTCGCTCTATGAGACTGAGCACTGGATAGAGACCGCAGAGAGGCGAGGCCTATTAGAGCTGGGCACGAGCGCGCGCGCAGAGGAGATCGCCCGGCTGCTGAACGGATTGATCAAGAGGCCGGGCTGACGAACCGCCCACCGCCTCTCCCTCATTGCTATTGCGCAAGAGCCGGCGGGCGGGAGTCGGAGAAGGAACTCCCCACTCCCCCTCCCTACTCCGTACTAACGGACGGATCCGTCTGCTCCCGCTGCGGCACCGACATGATGAAGTGCTGCTGCGGGTCCCCCGCGAGGTCCATGATCCGCAGCGCCTCGTCGGGCTGGCCGGTGGCGCGCAGCTCCTCCGCGTAGTAGCCGAGGAGCTCCTGGATGTCGAGCACGCCCTCGGTGTCGATCTCCTCGAGCGACACCTTGGCGCCCTTGCCCCGGCGACGCACCAGTGCCTCGCGGTTGAGCCCCCACTCCTCATTCACGCGCAGGTACACGCGACCGCCGGTCTGGCCGGCGCAGAACCAGGGCCCAGGGTCCCCGAGCACCACTGCGCGCCCGCTCGTCATGTACTCGAACGCGAAGCCCTTGATGTTCGCGCGGTCGGCCACGCAGCCGAGCTCGTCCTGCAGAGCTCCCTCCGGCTCGCCGCCGATCACCACATCGGCGCCGGACAGGCGGATGCAAAAGCGCGAATCGGCGTTGCCCTGCACGAAGAGCCGGCCGCGCTGGGCGCCGTAGGCGAACGACTTGCCCACCGATCCGTTCACCCGCCGGCCGAAGCGGTTCTTGCCCTTCATGATCGACACCTTGCCGCCGAGCATCGTCTTCGCCACGCCGTCCTGCGCGCCGCCCTCAACGGTGATGTCCACGCCGTACACGTTGAACGCGCCGAGCCCCTGGCCGGCCACCGAGCCGCCGTCGAAGTGGATCGAAGCGAGTGTGTCCTCGGAGGCCAGGGGCGCGGTGTCCGGCTGGAAGATCCGGGCACGCGCCAGCTCGCCGGCGAGCTCGGTGCCGAGCACGCGGTCGTCGGCCGTGGCGGGCCGCGGGTAGGAGCGCCGTACCAGCGTCCCGCCGCACACCTCGGTGGCGAGCGCCGCCACCTCGCGCGATGCCTCCTTCGCCTTCATCCGGATCGGCCGCGCCACGACGAGCCCCGGCTCCGAGCGCTCCTCTTCCGGCACAGGGAGATCGAGCGGCTCGAGATCGAGGAACTCCTCGAGCGGCTTGATCAGCTCGGACACGTCCACGTGATCGCGGTGCCGCGCCTGCACGAGCAGGTCGGAGCGCCCGACGAGATCCTGTGCGCGCTCGTAGCCCAGCGACGCGCAGATCTGCCGCACCTCCTCCCCCATCGACGTGAAGAAGCGGGTGCACGACTCGGCCGAGCGCTCGAACTCCTGCGGCGTGAACTTCTTGAGGCCCTTCATGTCGGCCTCTTCCTTCGTCTCGATCTGCGTGGCGATGCCCACGTGGCAGGTGTCGAGCTGGCAGCCGCGGCAGATCGTGCAGCCGAGCGACACCATCGCGAGCGTGCCGAAGCCCACGCGGTTCGCGCCAAGGCAGTGCAGCTTCACGATGTCCCAGCCGTGGCGGTAGCCGCCGTCGGCCCAGATCTCCACGCGGTTGCGGATGCCGGCCTCCATCAGGGCCAGATGCACCGCGCGAGTGCCGATGTCCGACGGCAGGCCGACGTGCCGCAGCGCGTGCGAGCGAGCGGCACCCGTGCCGCCCTCGAAGCCGGACAGCGTGATGATGTCCGCGCCCGCCTTCGCGATGCCCACGCCGATCGTGCCGACGTTCGGCACCACCGGCACCTTCACGGACACGCGGACGTCCGGGTTCGCCGTCTTCAGCTCGTCGATCAGCTCAGCGAGGTCCTCGATCGAGTAGAGGTCGTGGTTGTTCGACGGCGAGATGAGGTCGGTGCCGATCGTCGCGTTACGCGCCTGCGCCACCTTCTCGGTCACCTTCTTGGCCGGCAGGTGGCCGCCCTCCCCCGGCTTCGCGCCCTGGCCGATCTTGATCTCGACCAGATATGAGGAATTCACCATCTCCGAGGTCACGCCGAAGCGCCCGGACGCCACCTGCTGGCCGCGCCACTTCGGGTACTTGCCGTACATGTCCTGGATCTCGCCGCCCTCGCCGTTCATCGCGATGATGTTGGCCCGCATCGCGGCCTCGGCATACGCGCGGTAAGCGGTCTCGCCCTGCGAGCCGAAGCTCATCGACGAGATCACGATCGGGTACGAGTGGAGGCCCACCCCGGGGTCCGAGTCGGCTATCGGCTGGCGGTCCGACTTCACGTCGAGGATGTGCCGCAGCGAGATCGGCTGCTCGAGCTCGAGCTCGCGCACCTTCTCCGAGTAGTCCTCGTAGGAGGCCGTGCCGTTGGCCGCGGCGATGGCCGCCTTGTAGACCTTGGGGTAGAAGTGGAACGTCTTTGCGGGCTTGCCGCCCTCGTCCTCGCCCGCGAGGATCCGCTGCCGCTCGTCGCCATCGGCGTCGAGCTCCGCGTACCCCGTGCCGCCGGCCTGTGAGCCGAAGTAGCAGGGCGTGTCGAAGATCGTGGTGAGCTCGGGCGAGAGGCCGATGCACGCGAAGAGCCGTGCGTACCCCCGCAGCTCGTGGATCCCGATCGTGGAGATCACCTTCTCGATGCCCTTGCGCATCGCCGAGCACAGGTGGTCGATGTCCGTGCGGTAGTCGTCCACGCACGCCACCTCGAGCATCACGTACGGACACACGCCGTCCGCTCCGAGGCCGAGCGCGAGCACCACATCGTGCACGTTCCGAATCGCCCCCGAGCGCAGCACGACTCCGCAGCGGCGCCGCAGGTTCGGCTCCCCCACGTCCACGTACGCCTCGCGCAGCGCGAGGTCCACCGCGGCGAGCGCCAGATGCGGATCGAGGTACCGGCGGCCGCCGTCGTAGGCGGTGCGGTCGGATAGCACGAGGAGCTCCGCTCCCTCCCGAGCGGCGGTGGTGGCCTCGTGCTTCAGGCGGTCGATCGCGCCCTTCGTGTTCTCGGACTCGAGCGTGGAGATGTCGAGCACCTTCGCGCGCCCGCGGAACACCTCCCAGAGATCTTCGAGCAGGTACGTCTTGTGCTCCTTCGCCACGTCGCGGTACACCGCGTCAGACAGCGGGGCCAGGCCGTCGTGGCCCCCCAGGATGAGCGGGAACGCGGTCTCGATCGTGCGCGGCTCGGGGTCGAGTCCCCAGGCGCCAGGCCGGTGGCCGAACACCGCGCGGCACGAGAAGTGCTCCACCTCGCGCTCGCGGTCGATCGCCGGATTGGTGACCACGGCCACCGATTCCTTGAAGTAGTCGGCGAGGTTCTGCCGCTCGGGCGAGAGGCAGGCGAGCGGCCCGTCGTAGCCCAGCGAGCCGATCGGCTCCGCCCCCGTGGCCGCCATCTGCTGCACGAGCTTCATGTCGTCGCGCTGCCAGCCGAAGCCGCCGAGAACGCGGTCCTCCACCTTCACGGGCTCAGCCGGGCCGGCCGCGGTGTAGCCGGGGATCTCGGCACCCTCGAGCGGGCCCCCCACCGGGATCATCTGCGCGTACCCGTGCACCGGGTCCTTGCCGGTGCGCGCGATCCAGCGCTCCCACGTGAGCCACTGGAGCTGGATGTGCTGGCGGAGCTTGGCCTCGCTCTTCTTGCGGTTGAGCGAGATCATCAGCTTCTCGCCCGGGGCGAGCGGCTTGGGCTCCTCCACCGTCTCCTGAACCTGAACCACACCCGGCTCGGAGGAGAACACGAAGGCGCCCGTGGTCTCGACCAGCCAGAGCGGGCGCAGCCCGAGCGCGTCGACGGAGAACACGAGCTCATCGGCGTGGCGTGCGAGCAGCGCAACAGGGCCCTGGGCGAAGGGCCCGAACGCCTGGCGCAGGTACATGTAGAAGGGCCGCAGCTCGTCCGGCAGCTGCTTGACCTCGTTGACGATCGGCGGCAGCACCAGCTCGAGCGCCTCCACGAGCGACAGCCCGCCGCGATTCACGAGCGACTCGACCGTGCGGTTGAGGTCCTGGGAGTCCGACCCGTCCTCGTGGATCGGCACGTTGAGCATCCGCGCCTCCTGGCGCAGCTTCGCGATCGTGTTGATCTCGCCGTTGTGGCCGAGCATCGCGAACGGCTGCACGCGCTTGAACGATGGCCACGTGTTCGTGGAGTAGCGGTTGTGCCCGATGATCGCGGCCGTCTCCGCGCGCTTGTCGCGCAGGTCCGGGAAGTAGCCCGCGAGCACCGCGGGCGCGCCCATCACCTTGTAGACGCAGGTGTCCGTGGAGAACGAGGCCACGTGCACGTCCAGTTCGTTCTCGAGCGCGATCAGGATCTCGAAGCAGAGCTTGGCCTCCCCCACGAGGCCGCCCATCTGCCAGAAGATCGGCTCCTCCTCGCGCGCGGTCGGGCCGAGAGCGGACGACTCCACCACGCCCTCGCGCTCGGCGAGGATGCGCAGGCCGAAGCGGCCCATGATCTCGCGCGCGCGGCCCTTCACCTCCTCGGCATTGCCGCCCTTGCGCGGGATGAAGACGTGGCCGACCGCGAACAGCGGGTCGAGCGCGAGGTGGGAGGCATGGCCCCCGGTACGGATCTCCTCGGCCCAGATCTTCCGCGGGATGTCCATGAGGACGCCGCAGCCGTCGCCCTCGCCGTCAACGTTGCCGGCTCGGTGGAGCATCGACTGAAGCGCCGCCAGCGCGGCGGGAATCGGCTCGTGACGCGGGGTCGCGTCCTTCTCCACGGCCGCGTAAAGAGCGCAGGCATCCTTGTCCTCGACGGTTTGCGGCGCTCGTCGAGGCCTGTACCCCTGCGTTGGCACGTACCGAACAACGCGGCTGGACGGCTCAGCCACTATTCCTCTCCTTCCGGTTTCCGCGCCTTCTTCGAGCGGGCGCGCGACGGTTGGGCGGGAGAACTATAGTCGCGGACTCCGATGGCAAGCACGCTCGCGGTTCTGTCTCAGAAGGGGGGCACCGGCAAGACGACGACGGTGCGCACGCTCGCGGACGTTTTCGCGCGCGTGGGACTTCACGTGCTTGCGGTTGACCTCGATCCACAGGGCAACCTGTCCGACTACTTCGACGTGCCGCCGGACGCCTCGCCCACCATCGCGGACGTGCTCGCGGGACAGGCGAAGGCCTCGGACGCGATCTACGAGGACACGATCCTGCCGGCCAACCTTGGACTGGCCGAGTCCGAGCTCGTGCTGGGCGGCAAGATGGGCCGCGAGATGACGCTGCGGCGCGCGCTGAAGGACGTGAAGCGCCGTTACGACATCGTGCTCGTGGACTGCCCACCGTCCCTCGGACTGCTCACGGTGAACGCGGTGGTGGCGGCGGACTACGCGCTGCTCTCCACCGAGGCGCAGTACTTCTCGCTCCAGGGCGTGGAGCAGGCGCTCGAGGTGATCGAGCTGGCGAAGGACAACCTGCACCCGGATCTCGAATGGCTCGGCGTCGTGCTGAACATCGCCGACCTGCGCACCATTCACTCGCGCGAGGCGCTGCAGTCGCTGCGCGACCGCTTCGGCGACAAGGTCTTCGAGAGCGTGATCCGCTCCTCCATCCGCTACGCGGAGTCCGCCGAGCGCGGGATGTCGATCCTTGACTACCGGCCCGAGCTCGGGGCCGACTACGTCGGGCTGGCCGGCGAGGTGCTCGAGCGGCTCGGCTTCCACGAGGAGCAGAGGCGGGTGTCAGCCCTCGGACGTGAGCTCGCGCCGCCCGTAACGCGCCCGGCTTAGGCTGGACCAGTCGGCGTCTGGTCCGCCGAACGGAACCGGGCACGTTCATTCGCAAGTTCGGAGTAGGTAGGCTGTCGCGGCTGCCTGGCCGGCCAACCAGTGTCCACTCGCGATCTAACAGACCTGCTGTTCCGCCCCGCGACCGAGCTCGCCGGGCTCGTGCGCTCGGGCGAGGTGAGCGCGCGCGAGCTCGCTGAGACGTCGCTCGCGCGGATCGACGAGGTGGACGGGCGCGTGAACGCGTTCACGCTGGTCGACGCGGACGGCGCGCTGGCCGCCGCCGACGCGATATCAGCCGGTGACGAGCGACCGTTCGCGGGCGTGCCGATCGCCATCAAGGACCTGTTCGCGCCGGTCGCCGGGCTCGTGATGTCACAGGGCTCCGAGCTGTTCGGCGACTACGCGCCCGACTACGACGGGTACGTGGTTCGGCGCTTCCGCGAGGCGGGCTTCGTGATCATGGGCAAGACGAGCTCGCCGGAGCTCGGGATCATCCCTGTGACGGAGCCCCGGCGCTTCGGCCCCACGCGCAACCCGTGGAACCTCGAGCGCACGCCCGGCGGCTCGTCGGGTGGCTCGGCCGCGGCTGTGGCGGCGGGCATGGTGCCGATCGCACACGGCAGCGACGGCGGAGGCTCGATCCGCATCCCTTCGGCGTGCTGCGGGCTCGTCGGGCTCAAGCCGAGCCGCGGCCGCATCTCGCGCGGCCCCGACCTCGGCGACTCCTTCCTCGCCACCGACGGCGCCCTAACGCGCACGGTGGAGGACAGCGCCCGCGCGCTCGACGTGATGGCGGGCTACGAGCCGGGTGACGCCACCTGGGCGCCGCCGCCCGCGGAGCCGTTCGCGAACGCCGTGGGCCGCGACCCCGGCAGGCTGCGCATCGCGCTCGTCACCAAGCCGCCGATCGACGCCCAGATCGATCCCATCTGCGAGCGCGCGGTTCGCGACGCAGCCGAGCTGCTCGCCGGCCTGGGGCACGAGGTCACCGAGGCCGACCCGCCGTGGGGCCGCGAGGGCGACGCTCACATGCTCGCTCTCTTCACCGTGCTGTACGCCGCGAACATCGGGCTCGGCGTGGCGTTCGGCGGAATGGTCTCGGGCTCGGAGCCCACGCCGGACCGCGTGGAGAAGCTCACCTGGGAGATGTTCCAGCGCGGGCTCGGCCAGAGCTCTATCGAGTACATGGCCGCGATGTCTCAGCTGCAGCGCTACTCGCGCGAGCTGATCGAGTGGAGCTCGTCGTACGACATGCTGATGACGCCCGCGCTCGCGCAGCGGCCGCTCGAGATCGGGGACATCAAGCCCGATGGCGAAAACCCGCTGGCCGAGTTCGCCCGCACCGGGGTGTTCACGCCGTTCACCGCGGTGTTCAACGTCACGGGGCAACCCGCCATCTCGCTGCCGCTCTTCCAGGGAGAGGACGGAATGCCGGCAGCCGTGCAGTTCGCGGGCAAGCCGCTTGACGAAGCGGGGCTGCTCACCCTGGCGGCACAGCTCGAGGCCGAGACCCGCTGGCCCGAGCGGCGCGCCGAGCTCTAGACCGACGGGCCCGCGAACGGGCCGAGCGAGCGGGTGGGCGGAGGATGGAGCGGCCGGCGCAGGCGTTTGCGCGCCAGCTCGCGCTCGACTCGGGACGGCACCACGTGGGTCACAGGGCAGTCGGTGAGCTTCCGGACCCTGTGGGGCAGGTCGTACTCGAGCCAGCGCGACGCCTCACCTTCGAGGGTGGAGACGATCACCTCGTCGAATTCGCCCGGCTTCCAGGTTTCGGCGACGGCGACTATCGGGTCCGGGTCGCCAACCGTGCCAGTCACGTCGAGGCCGGCTTCGCGAAGCCGGTCGATGGCGGCGGCGAGCTGCGCGCGTGCCTCTTCACGCCCCTGGGGCCGGGCCGGCCCGCGGCCGGTGGCAGGTACGAGCAGAGTGAACGCCGCGTCCGCAGCGTCAGGTCGCTCGGCCAGAACGTGCGCGAGACCCTCTGAATCGGCCGTCCTGTTGGCCACGACGAGCACCCTCGTCCTGTACGCCATAGGACCTCCAGACTTCGGGGGAGTTCTGTGGTTCCACAGTAGCGTGCCCGTCGGCGGCGCCGCGCGGCACCTAGAGTGCCGCGTCATGTTCCGCCGCTCGCCGCACGACCGCGAAATCTTCAAGCTCGCCCTGCCCGCGCTGGGCGCTCTCGCCGCCGAGCCGCTCTACATCCTGGTGGACACCGCGATCGTCGGCCACCTCGGCACGCCCCAGCTCGCGGCGCTCGCGTTGGCCGGAACCCTCCTCACCGGCACGTTCACGATCTTCAACTTCCTCACCTACGGCACCACCGCGCAGGTGGCGCGCTACCACGGCGCGGGACGCGAGGAGGTGGCCGGCTCGATGGCGGCACAGGCGTTCTGGCTGGCGAGCGCGATCGGCGTGGTCCTGCTCGTGCTCGGCCTCGCCTTCGCTGTGCCGGCGGTGCAGGCGCTCGGCGGCGCACATCACACCGGGAGCCTCGCGGTGCTGTACCTCCGCATCGGAGCCATCGGCCTGCCGTTCGCGCTGGTCGCTCTCGCCGGGCAGGGCTACCTGCGCGGCGTCTCGGACCTGCGCACGCCGCTCGTAATCGTGGTGGTGGCGAACGGAGTGAACGTCGTGCTCGAGGTGATCTTCGTGTACGTGCTCGGCTGGGGCCTCGCCGGATCCGCCCGGGGAACGGTGATCGCGCAGGCCGGCATGGGGGTGGCGTTCGCACTCGAGCTCCTGCGCGCGCCGGCGAGCACGCGACGCCCGCGGAGGGATCTGATGCAGCCACTGGCACGCGTGGGCAGCGACATCTTCGTCCGAACCGCGTCGCTCTACGCCGCGTTTCTCGTGGCGAGCGCGGTGCTCGCGCGCATCGGCTCGGCGTCGCTCGGCGCGCACCAGGTGGCCTTTCAGCTCTGGACGTTTCTGGCGCTCGTGCTCGACGCCGTCGCGATCGCCGGCCAGGTGATCGTCGGGCGCGCGCTGGGGGCCGGCCGCGCGGGCGAGGCGTGGGACGCATCGCTCAGGATGCTCGGCTGGTCGCTGCTCGTGGGGGCGTTCTTCGCGCTCGTGATGCTCGCGCTGATTGACGTCCTCCCCCGCGCGTTCACGAGCGACCCGCGCGTGATCGACCGCCTCCACGCGATCTGGCCGATCTACGCGCTGATGCAGCCGGCCAACGCGCTGGTGTTCGCGCTCGACGGCATCCTCATCGGGGCGAGCGATACGCGCTTTCTCAAGTGGTCGATGGTGTTCGCGTCGCTCGCCGTGTTCGCCCCGATCGCCGTGATGTCGCTCGCGTTCGACTGGGGAATCGTGGGCGTGTGGTGTGGGTTGCTGGGGCTGATCCTGGCGCGCCTCGCAACCTGCGGGGCAAGGTTCGCGAGCAGGCGCTGGGCAATCGAAGGAGTGCCCAGCTCCTCCTGACGTTCAGAGCCGCGCGAGGACCTCGCGGTCGCGATCGAAGCTGAGCCGCGCGGCGGCATCCGCCGGGCTCAGCCAGAGCAGCTCGCTCACCTCGTTGTTCGCGCGGAACTCGCCGTCGCACACGGTCATGTGCCAGTAGCGCACCGTCTTCGGCCGCCCGTGGCGGTCGGTGTAGGACACGCTGCCGAGCTCATCGCCGAGCTCGCACACGAGCCCGGTCTCCTCCTCCACCTCGCGCACCGCCGCCTCCTCCCAGCTCTCCCCCGGTTCGAGCTTGCCCTTGGGAAGCGTCCAATCGTCGTACTTCGGCCGGTACACCACGGCGATCTCGCCGGCCTCGTTCTGCACCACGCCGCCGGCGGCCTCCACCGTCCCGTTCACGCGAGCGCCCTCACGTCCACTCCACTCGGGTCGAACTGCACGCGGCGCACCTCGCAGTCCGGGGCCTCGGCTCGCAGCGCTTCCAGCACGCCACCAGTCTGCTCGAAGTGCGACCAGAAGAGCACCGTCGGGCCCGCGCCGCTGATCGTTGCACCCAGCGCTCCCAGCTCGCGCGCCCGTCCGAGCAGATCCATCGAGCGCGGGTAGAGCGAAGCGCGCCGCGGCTGGTGGATCTCGTCCTGGAGCCCGCGGGCCACGAGGTCGAAGTCCGCGCGCGCGAGGCCCAGCACGAGCAGCGCCGCACGCGAGACGTTGTGCACGGCGTCGGCGAGCGGGACCTCCGCCGGGAGCGCCGCGCGCGCCTCCGCGGTCGGCACCTGATGCGGCGGGATGGCGATCACGCCCTCGAGCTCGGGCGGCGGATCGAAGCGCTCGGCACCGTCGTCCGAGCAGATCACGAACCCGCCCCGCAGCGCGGCCGCCACGTTGTCCGGATGGCCCTCGAGCTGCACGGCGAGCGCGAGCAGGTCGGCATCCAGCTCGTACATGTGGTCGGCCGCCGCGAGGCCGGCGACGATGGCGGCGGCGCTCGAGCCCAGCCCCGCCGCGAGCGGGATGTGGCTCGTCACGCGGAAGGTCACGCCGTCCGCCGGGTGGAGCTTCTCGAAAGCCCGCACGCACAGGTTCGAGCGGTCAAGCGGCGTTCCGGCGATGTTCGACTCCACGGCGAACTCGCCCGTCTCCTCCACCTCCAGCTCTAGATGGATCGCGAGGGCGGCGGCGAGCACGTCGTAGCCGGGCCCGAGGTTGGCCGAGGACGCCGGAACACGGACCACGCGCGTTCTGTTCATCCGCCGAACACCGCCGTCTCCACCGCCTCGATCTCCGGCTCGCACGGGATCACCGAGGTGGCCTGCGCCATCGCTGTGGCCGGGTCCTTCAGCCCGTGGCCGGTGAGAACGCACACCACGCGCCCCTCCACGGGGTGCTTCAGCAGCCCCGCCACCGACGCCGCCGACGCCGGCTCGCAGAACACGCCCTCATGCGCGCCGAGGAACGTGTAGGCGTCGAGGATCTCGGCGTCGGATACCGCGCGGATCTCCCCGCGCGAGCTGGTGACCGCATCCATTGCGTCCTCCCAGCGGGCGGGATTGCCGATGCGGATCGCCGAGGCCACGGTCTCCGGATTCTCCACCGGCTCACCGCGCACGAGCGGCGCGGCGCCCGCCGCCTGATAGCCGTGCAGCCGCGGCGCCACGTCGTACTCGCGGAAGCCTCGCCACCACGCGGTGATGTTCCCGGCGTTGCCCACAGGGATGCAGAGGAAGTCCGGCGCGTCGCCAAGCTGGTCGCACACCTCGAACGCGCCCGTCTTCTGTCCCTCGATCCGGTACTCGTTCACCGAGTTCACGAGCGCGATCGGCTGGCGCTGTGCGAGCTCGCGCACGAGCGCCAGCGCCTGGTCGAAATTGCCCTGCAGGGCGATCACCTTCGCGCCGTGCATCAGCGCCTGAGCGAGCTTGCCCGCCGCGATCTTGCCCTCTGGCACGATCACCGCGCCGCGCAGCCCCGCGCGCGCGGCGTACGCGGCGGCGCTTGCCGCGGTGTTGCCGGTGGAGGCGCAGATCACCGCCTCCGCCCCCTCCTCCACCGCGGCCGACACGGCCACGGTCATCCCGCGGTCCTTGAACGACCCGGTGGGGTTCGCGCCCTCGAACTTGAGCCACACCTCGGCGCCCGTGCGCTCGGACAGTGCCGGCGCCGGGATGAGCGGGGTGTCGCCCTCCTCGAGCGTCACGAGCGGGTCCACCGGCAGGCGGTCGCGGTAGCGCCAGAGGCTCAGGCCGACTTCTCCTCGAACGTCTCCTCGATCACCCGCAGCGTGCGCGGCCGCGCGCGCACGAAGTCGAGCCGCGCGAGCAGTTCCACGGCCGCGCTGAAGCGCGACTCGAGCACCGGGTGCATCACCATCACGAGCACGGCGTCGTCACCGAGGCCCTTCTGCACCACCGACTTGATCGACACGCCCTGCAGGCCGAGGATCTCGGCCACCTGGGCGAGCACGCCGGGTCGGTCCGCCACCTCGAGGTAGAGGTAGAAGGCGGACTGCACGTCTCGCACGAGCTCGATGTCGAGCGCCGGCGGTGGCAGAGTGGGCGGCGGGATCATCGCGGAGATCACGTCGCCGAGCACGGCGGAGGCGGTCTGCGTGCCGCCGGCGCCCGGACCGGACAGTGTGATCTCGGTGATCGCCGGAGATTCGATCGTCACGGCGTTGAACGAACCGTTCACGGAGGCGAGTGGATGTCCTCCGTAGAGGAACGCCGGATACACGCGCACCGCGAGGCCCGAGTCGATGCGTTCGGCGCTGCCGATCAGCTTGAGCGACAGCCCGAGGTCCTTGGCGTACGCGATGTCGTCAGCGGTCACGTGGTCGATGCCCTCGTACGGCACGTCGTCGAGGTGGACGTCGGCGCCGAACGCGAGCCGCGCGATGATCGCCATCTTCGCCGCCGCGTCCGTGCCGGTCACGTCCTCGGTGGGATCGGCCTCGGCGAAGCCCAGCTCCTGCGCCTGGCGAAGCGCGTCGCCGTAGGAGGCGCCGGTGCGGGCCATCTCGCTGAGGATGAAGTTGGTGGTGCCGTTCACAATCCCGTGCACGCGCTCGATGTGCGCGGCGGCGAGCGTCTCATGGATCACGCGGATCACCGGCACCACGCCGCCCACAGCGGCCTCGAAGCGAAGCTGCACGTTCGCCTCGCGCGCCGCCTGGTACAGCTCCTCGCCGTGCTGCGAGAGCACCTGCTTGTTCGCGGTGACCACGTGCCTGCCCGCGGCCATGGCGCGCAGCATGTACTCGCGCGCGGGCTCGAGGCCGCCCATCAGCTCGACGACCAGGTCCGAGCGCTCGAGGATGTCGTCGATCTCGCCGCGGCTCCGCGTGAGCACGCCGCTGATCTCCGGGCGCAGCCCGGTTGACGCTTCGATCGCGTCCGCCCGCTCGTCGAGCAACTCGTGAAATGCCGCCCCGACCGTGCCGTGGCCGAGGAGGCCGACCCTAAACGTCACGGAGCGCCAGATCCTCGTAGGTCTCGCGGCGAACGACCACCCGCGCGTTCCCCTCGGAGCAGAAGATCACGGGCGGCCGCGGCACCGCGTTGTAGTTGCTTGCCATCGCGTGCGAGTAGGCGCCCGTCGCGGGAATCACGAGCACGTCACCCGGCCTGGGCTCCGCGAGGGTGGCCTCCGGCACCAGGATGTCGCCGGACTCGCAGTGCATGCCCACGATCCGGCAGGCGGTGTGGCCGCCAAACCGGTCCGCGATCTCGGCCTCGTAGCGAGCGCCGTACAGCATCGGCCGCGGGTTGTCGGACATGCCGCCGTCCACTGCCACGTACGTGCGCACGCCCGGCACCTCCTTCACCGTCCCCACCGTGTAGAGCGTCACGCCCGCGTTCCCCACGAGCGAGCGGCCGGGCTCGCACAGCACGGTCACCCCCTCGGGCGCGCGGGAGAGGAGTGCCTCCACGTATTCGTCGATCTCCGGCGGATGCTGGTCCCGCGTGTAGGCGATCGCGAGCCCGCCGCCGAGGTTGAGGAGCGGGTAGTCGCCAAGCTCGGCGAGCACCTCCGCGATCCGCTCGAGCGGGTCGAGGTCGAAGATCTGCGAGCCGATGTGCGCGTGCAGCCCGCGAAGCTCGAGCGTCTTGATGCGGTCTAGCGCGCGCGGCAGGTCGTCTATCTGGAAGCCGAACTTCGAGTCCACCTGGCCGGTCTGGATCTTCTCGTGCGTATCGGCCTCGATGCCGGGCGTGACGCGCAGCAGAATCCGCTGGCCGGGGGCGATGCGCTCGAGGCGGTCGATCTCGTCGAACGAGTCGGCCACGATGTGGCCGATCCCCTGTTCAACGGCGTATCGCAGCTCGGCCTCGGTCTTGTTGTTGCCGTGGAAGTAGCAGCGCTCGGCGGCCATTCCGCCACGCAGCGCGAGGTAGAGCTCCCCGCCGGATGCGACGTCTGCGGACACGCCCTCCTCGGCCAGCAGCCGGAACGCGGCTGTGCACGGGAAGGCCTTGCTCGCGTAGATCACGTCGAAGTGCTCGGTGCGTGAGCGGAACGCGTCGATGAACGCGCGGGCCCGCGTGCGGATGTCGTCCTCCGCGTAGACGTAGGCCGGCGTGCCGAATTCGCGCGCCAGCTCGATCACGTCGCAGCCGCCGACCTCCAGGCGGCCCGCCTCGCTCAATCGCGAGCCGATCGGGAAGACGTGCGACACCGCGGCCGCGTCCTCGGTCGTGCGCCCTGGCATGGTGCGCGATGCTAGTTGAAGCCATGACGGTCGCGACACCAGAGATAGGCGAGCTGAACGGGCTCTCGTACGCGCTCTTCAGTCCGGAGGGCGACCCCGAGGCGGGCGTGCTGATCCTGCACGGCGCCGGCTCCGCCAAGGAGAGCCACTTCGACTTCGCGCGCGTGTGCGTGGCGTACGGCTTCAGCGCGCTCGCCTACGACGCTCGCGGACACGGCCGCTCGGGCGGCTCATTCGGCCCCGGTGCGATCGGCGACGCGGTGGCGATGCTCGACTTCCTGCGCGAGCGCGGCGCGGCCGCGGTGGCGCTGCGCGGCTCCAGCATGGGCGGCTTCAGCGCGATCCTCGCGGCCGCCGGCGACGGCCGCGCGGCAGCCGTCGCGGCCATCTGCCCCGCCCCGGAGGACCTACTGCTGCGCGGCCTGCGGGCGCGCAGGCTCGACGGCTTCGAGGCGGATGGAGAGGCACTCGAGCCGTGGCTCGAGCAGGTGAGCGTGCGGGACGCCGCGGCGTCGCTCGCGCCGAACACGGCGCTCCTCTTGATGCACGCGGAAGGCGACGAGCAGGTGCCGTACACCGTGTCGGAGGGGCTTTACCAGGCTGCCGGGCAGCCGAAGCGCCTGCTGCTCGTTCCCGGAGGGCATCATCGCTCGCTTCAGCACGATCCGGAGATCCAGGCGGAGAGCGTGAAGTTCATTGCCCGCGCGGTGCGGGGCGAGCTCGCCTGAGCTACTGGCCGCCGAGCAGGCTCGTGACGCCGCTCGTGTCAACCGGCAGCGAGCTGTCCGACGGCGGCGGGGGGAGCGAGGGCACAGTCACGGTGGGGAGCTGCGGCACGATCGTGCTCGGGTCCGTGGGCACACTGCCGACGGTGGGGAGCGGCGCGGTCTCCGCCACCGAGGTGGCCGTGCCGGAGCCCGACGACGGCGCCGGGCTCTGCGCGGGCGGCGCGGTTTTCGGCGCCGTGCGCTGCACCACCGGGCCGGTGCTGGCGGTGGGGCTATTCAAGTGTCCCGACGTGCCCGTGCCGCCGTGGTTGGTGCCGGCCGAGGCGGGATGCCTACTCGCGGCGAGGACCCCCACCCGCACCGGCTTCGCCGGAACGGGCACCGGCGCCTGGCGCTCCTGCACGAGAAGGCTCTGGATCGGCGCCTGAACGTCCTCTCCCGGGAATCCGTTGAACGCGACGAACGCGCTCATCACGGACAACGACAGAAGGGCCGAAGCTATTAGCAGCCCGGTCGTGCCGAAACTGGTGATGTAGGCCCTGGTGGCTCTCAACGCGTTGGGGACGCGGCTCGCCGTGGGATCTCCCGCGAGAAGGCCGGGAGTCTACGCGGTAAGTCCCCACTTTGTGCGAGTTCTACGCCTGCATCGCCGGGGCTGCAAAGAGCGACCCGCGCTGCGCCGCCAGCCAGCCCCCACCCACGGCGATCATCGCGATGCTGAAGAGCTGTGGGACGGTGAGCCCGGCAAGCACGTGGTGGTTGCGCCGGATGAACTCCACGAGCAGGCGCTCGACGCCCGCAAGCACGAGGTACAGCGCGAACAGGACGCCCGGGCGGTAGCGATCCCGCAGCTGCCAGAGCAGCACGGCGACGAGGCCCATCGTCAGGCTCTCGTAAACGGGTGTGGGCTGCACGCGCCGGATCGTGGGCACCGTGCCGTCCGGATAGGACATCGCCCAGGGAAGGTGCGAGGGCTTGCCGTAGTCGCCGTCCCCTGAGAGCTGGCAGCCGATACGGCCGATCGCGTATCCGGCGGCGAGCGCCGGCGCGCAGAGGTCGAGCAGCCGCGGGCCGAGCCAGCCACGCCACCACGCCCACAGCACCACGCCGATCGTTCCGCCGATCAGCCCGCCGTACCACACGAGTCCGCCACCTGAGAAGAGGCTGCCGAAGATGTCTCGCGACGCGTCGTGCCAGTTCTCGACGATGTAGTCGAGCCGCGCGCCCACGAGGCCGCCGAACAGCGCGGAGAACGCCAGCTCATACGCCCAGTCCACCGGGTCCCCGAGCTCCTTGAAACGGCGTTCGATGATCGCGCCCGCCGCGATGAACGCGAGGGCGAAGCAGATGCCGAACGTCTGGATCGTGGCCCCGCCGATGTGCAGCTCGGGCTTCACCGCGCCCGACCCTAGCGAGCCGGCCTACAGGTAGTTCAGCGGGTTGACCACGGCGCCGTTGATGCGCACCTCGAAGTGCAGGTGCGGCCCGAAGCAGAGGCCCGTGCAGTCGCTGAGCCCGATCACCTGGCCCTGGGACACGCCCTGCCCCACGTGCACCAGGATCCGTTCCTGGTGCCCGTAGCAGGTGGACATGGTGGCCGTGTGCTGGATGCACGTGTAGTTGCCGTAGCCACCCTCCCAGCCGGCAATCGTCACGCGGCCGGAATCGGCGGCGTGGATGGGCGTGCCGCTCGGCACGCCGATGTCGATGCCCGGGTGACAGGCCTCCCAGGCGCGCCGCTCGCAGAAGGGCGACGTGATCGGTCCGTTCACCGGCCAGATCAGCTGGCCCGAGCCGGGCTTCACCGGGCCGTTGAAGGCACCCGGCGCGGCGTTCTGAAGCTGGTTCTGGATGCGCGCCTGCTGAGCGAGAAGCGACTTGAGGTCCTCCTGCGCGTGCACGCGGCTCGAGCGCACGCGCGCGAGCACCGCCTGCCGCCCGTTGCGCGCGCGCTGCAGCGCGTTGCGGCTGCTCACGAGCTTGCCCTTCGACGCCGCCACGGCGTTGCGCTGCGCGAGGATCGCGTTGGCGGCGTCCTGCGCCTTCCGCTCCAGCACGGCCAGCTCCGCGGCCTGCTTGGCGGTCTGCGCCTTGAGCACCTTCACCACGCCCACCACCTGCTGGTCCTGGCGAGAGATGCGCTGCATGAAGTCAGCCTTCGTGAGCAGGTCGTCGAAGCCGTGGGACTCGAGGATCACGGTGACCATGTCCGGCTGGTCGGACTCGTACTCGTCCACCAGCCGCGCGGCAAGCTGGTTCATCGCGAGCGCGAGCCGCGCGCGCAGGCGCGCCAGCCTGTCGCGCGCCACCTGAAGGCGGTTCTGGATCTGCGCCAGCTCAGCGCGCTTCTGGTCGAGCGTCGACTGGATGCGCTCCTCGCGCTGCTGCAGGCCGCGGATCGTTCCCTGCAGGTTGCGGATCCGGTCGTTGAACGTCGAGATCGTCGTGGTGAGGACGCCCTCGTGGTGGAGCTTGGCCGCGACCTTCGCGCGCTGGTGCTGGATGCGCGTGGAGAGCGACGCCGACATGCCCGGCATGGGCAGCAGAAGGAACGCCGCAAGCGTCAGCGTCAGAGGAAGCCAGAAGCTCTTTCTCATCCGTAAATTCGCCCCGTTTACCCGCGTTATGCAGGGATTTCTGCAGCGGGCACGGCGGCGACCCTATCACGCTGGCCTGAACGAGCAGGCCGCCGGCGCCGGTTTTCCTGCTTGCTGCAAGCAGTCTTGCAAGCGGTCAACTTAAGCGTCCTCTAAGCGCGGCGGCTCCCAGCAGAATGCCGTCTAGAATCGAACAGACCATGGCTCGCCAGCGCGCGCAATTCGGTCGCGATACCGGTCTTCAGGCCCGGATGCTCCTCACGATGTTCCTCCTCGGGGCCCTCTACGTGGTGTTCATCGCCGTGCTGCTCGCGGCCGGCGCCGGGGTGGTCACGATGGTCGTCATCATCGGCGCGCTGTCGCTCGCGCAGCTCTTCTTCTCGGACAAGCTGGCGCTCGCCGCGATGGGGGCGAAGGTCGTCGGACCGGATCAGGCTCCGGGCCTTCACGCGATGATCGAGCGCCTCTGCATCCAGGCTGACCTGCCCAAGCCGAAGATCGCCGTGGCCGACACGGACGTGCCCAACGCGTTCGCGATGGGCCGCTCCCAGAAGAACGCGGTGGTGTGCGCCACCACCGGCATCATGAACGTGCTCGAGCCGCACGAGCTCGAGGGCGTGATGGCGCACGAGCTCACGCACGTGAAGAACCGCGACGTGCTCGTGATGACGCTGGCGAGCTTCTTCGCCTCCGTCGCCGCGATGATCACGCAGTTCGGCTTCTTCTTCGGCGGCGGCTTCGGCGGCAACGATGACGACAACGGGCCCGGCTTCGCGGTCGTGCTGCTCGTGTCATTCGCCGTCTACGTGATCTCGTTCTTCCTGATGCTCGCCCTCTCGCGCTATCGCGAGTTCGGCGCCGACCGCGGCGCGGCGATCATCACCGGCCGTCCGAGCGCGCTCGCGTCCGCGCTGATGAAGCTCTCGGGCGCCATGCAGCGCGTGCCCGATCAGGACCTCCGCCAGGTGGGCCGGATGAACGCGTTCTTCATCGTGCCGACGAGCGTGAAGCAGTCGGTGGCCACGCTGTTTGCCACGCACCCGCCGATGGAGGCGAGGATCGCGCGCCTCCAGCAGTACGAGGCGCAGCTCCAGGGCACCGCGGCGGCCGCCGCCTAGGCCTTGGGTCTGCTCGACTCGATCCTCGGGCGCACCAAGGTCAAGCTGCCGGCGCGCGACCGGCTGTTCGCCATGAGCACGGCGTACATCACCCTCGAGACGTCGGTGGGTCTCAAGCACCGCAACGCCGCCGGAATCGTGTTCCAGCCGCTTGCCACGGCGGACTTCAACTCGATCGTGAAGGACACCGACGACCTGCTGCGCAGCGCGGCGAAGGACACGGGCACGACCGTGGAGTCGAAGGACGACGAGTTCGGCTACCACTGGATCATCCTGCGGGACGAGGAGTTCGAGGACCTCGTGGTGTCGCTCAACGTGGTGTCGAGCAACCTCGAGGGCGGCGGCTACGGCGACCGGCTCCTGTGCGCGGTGTTCTCGTTCGAGGACAGCGGCAAGCCGCTCTACTTCATCTACAACTTCAAGCGCGGCGCCTACTACCCGTTCGTGCCGACGGGCAACAAGTCCCGCGATACCGAGCACGAGCTGCGGCTGAAGGCACAGATCGGTCCAGAGCTACCGATGGAGCAGGAGCTCGAGCGCTGGTTCCCGCTCTGGGAAATTCCGCTGTAGCGCGCCTCGCCCGGCGGTTGCGCCTGGTCGCGGGGCCGGGTTAGGCTCGAAAACGAGCCATGCCTCCGCCCGTTCGGATCTCGCTGCTCGGCGGCTTCTCCGCAGGCGCGGGCGAGCGGACGGTGAGTGAGGGCGTGTGGCGCCTGCGCAAGGCGAAGAGCCTCGTGAAGCTGCTCGCGCTCGCGCCTGAGCGGCGGCTTCACAGAGAGCGGGCGAGCGAGCTCCTGTGGCCGGATCGCGACTCCGCCGCGGCGGCGAACAACCTGCACCAAGCGCTCTATGTCGCGCGCCGAGCGCTCGAGACGGCAGGGCTGGACGGTGCGGCCGCGATCGAGCTGCGCGACGACGCTCTCGTGCTGTCCGACGCCGTGGTGGACGTGGAGGAGTTCGAGCGGGCCGCGGCCGCCGCGACCGGGTCCGGGGATCGCGCGCTGTGCCAGAGCGCGATTGATCTCTACGCGGGCGAGCTTCTGCCGGAGGACCGTTACGAGGACTGGACCACCGCTCGCCGGGAGTCCCTGCGCGAACAGTGCATCGGGCTGTTGATCGAACTCGCCGCGCTCGAGCAGAAGGCTGGGGACGGCGCGGCCGCCGTGCGCTGGCTTCAGCGCGCGCTCGTGGAGAACCCGCTGCACGAGGACGCGCACCGGCGCCTGATGACGTTGTTCGCGCTCAGCGGCCGGCGCCAGGAGGCGCTCGCGCAGTACCAGCGCCTGCGCCAGGCGCTGCGGCGGGAGTTCGAGGACGTCCCGGACGCGGAGACGCGACAGCTCTACCAGTCGATCCTGAGCGGCGGCTTCGATGCCACCGAGGAGGACGAGCCGCGGCAGCCGCGCGATGCCGTGGCGGCGCCACGCCCCAACAACCTGCCGCTGCGCCTCACGAGCTTCGTTGGGCGCGAACGTGAGCTGGCGGAGGTGTGGCGGCTGCTCGAGCGCGGGCGGCTCGTGACCCTCACCGGGCCCGGCGGCTGCGGCAAGACGCGCCTGGCCACCGAGGCGGCAAGCGGCTGCTTGCGCGACTTCCCCGACGGCGTGTGGCTCGTCGACCTCGCCCCGCTGCAGGACCAGTCGCTCGTGTCCGATGCCGTGGCGCAGACGCTCAGCCTTCAGCTGAGCGCTGGACAACCGCCCGCCACCGCGCTCGCCACGCAGCTAGCCGCGCGCAAGCTGCTGCTCCTGCTCGACAACTGCGAGCACCTGATCGACTCGTGCGCGCGGCTGGCCCTCGAGCTGGTGCGCTCGTGCCCCGACCTCACGGTGCTCGCCACGAGCCGCGAGCCGCTGCACGTTCCTGGCGAGCTTGCGTGGCGCGTGCCGTCGCTGTCGCTGCCGGGATCAGCGCACGGGATCAGCGAGGAACAGCTGCTGCGCTGCGAGGCCGGCCGGCTGTTCTGCGAGCGCGCGGCTGAGGTGGCGCCCGGCTTCGATCCGGGTGGCGAGAACACGCGCGCGATCGCGGAGATCTGCACGCGGCTCGACGGCATGCCCCTGGCGCTCGAGCTGGCCGCGGCGCGGGCGAGTGTGCTGTCGCCGCAGCAGATCGCCGAGCGCCTCGGCGACTCGCTGCAACTGCTCGCCGCGGGAAGCAGGACCGCTCTCACCCGCCAGCAGACTCTGCGCGCGACGCTCGCCTGGAGCCACGACCTGCTCACGCACGAGGAACGCGTGCTCTTCCGGCGGCTCGCCGTGTTCTCCGGCAGCTATGCCCTCGACGCCGCGGAGAGCATCTGCGCCTCGGACGACCTCGACGAGCTCCAGGTGCTCGACCTGCTCAGCAGACTCGTGGACAAGTCGCTCGTGGCGGTGGACCACTTCGCCGGCCAACCCCGCTACCGGCTGCTCGAGACGCTGCGGCAGTTCGCCTCCGAGCAGCTTGCCGGCGCTGAGGAGACGGGCGAATTCGAGCGCCGCCACCTCGAGTGGTACGAGCGCTTCGCGGTGGGGCACGTGCCGCCGCTCACGCGCGCGATCACCGGCGGGCTCTCGCCTCGACTCGACGCGGAGGACGGAAACCTGCGGGCGGCCCTCGCCACGGCACTGCGGAGCGATCCCGGGGCGGCGCTGCGGCTGGCGGTGGCGCTCTGGCCATGGTGGCTCGTGCGCTCGCACTTCGCCGAGGGGGCCCGCGGGCTCGAGGCGGCGCTCGACTGCGCGCCGGAGCGGAACGAGCTGCGAGCGGAGGGGCTGCTCGCTCTCATGGCGCTGCACGTACGGCTCGGCGACCTTCCCCAGCATCTCGATCGTGGAGCCGAGGCGATCGCGATCCGGCGCGAGCTCGGGGACCCGCGGCTGATCGCGCAGGCGCTCCTTCGCATGGGCTACTACCTGCTCACGCTCGATCCGGGCTCGTCTCAGACGCACCTGGACCAGGCGCAGGCCATCGCCCTGCAGACGGGGGACCGCTTCCTCTCAGCGTCGGTGGCCCACGAGCGCGCGCTGCTCGAGTCCACACGCAGCCGCCACGCCGAGGCAAGCGGGCTGCTGGCGGAGGCGGAGCGCCTGCTCGACGGCGTGGAGGGCGACGATTCGGAGGTGTTTCCGGCCACCACCCTCGGACTCGTCGTGCTCGACGACGCAAATGGGCGGCCGCGCATCTACTTCGAGGAGACGCTGCTCCTCTTCAGGCCGGTGCCCGCGAGCCTCGCGCTCGGCTACGTGCTGTGCAACCAGGCGTTCGCCCTGCGCAGCATGGGCAGGCCGGACGCGGCGCGCGAGCCTCTCGACCGCGCGCTCGCCCTCTTCCGCGAGTTGGGTGACGTCGCGGGAATGGCGCTCGCGCTCAACCAGCTCGGCAACCTCGGCCGGACCAGCGGCGACCACGCGCTCGCGCGGGAATGGCTCGACGAGGCGCTAGCGATCCGCCGCGACCTCGGGGATCGCCGCGGCACCGGCGTCACGCTCGGCAACCTCGGGCTGCTGGCCGCCGCTTCCGGCGACATCGAGCGTGGCCGGCTGCTGCTGTCGGAAAGCCGCGGGCTGTTCGAGCGCACCGACGACGGTCCCGGCCAAGGCGGAGCGCTGCTCAACCTCGCGAATCTCGAGCTTTCGCTGGGCAACCTCGAAGAGGGACGTGCGCTGCTCGAGCAGAGCCTCCCGTTCTGGGAGCGCCAGAACCTGGTGCGCGCGTGCGCGTGGATGTGTCTGATGCTCGCTGACGCGCTCGATGAGCTGGGGGGCCCGGAAGAGGCCGCTCTGCGGCGGGAGAGTGCCCGCGCGATGTTCGAGGAACTTGGCGATTCCGCAGGCCTGGAGCTGATTAAGGGAGCGCTAAGAGCCCGCTAAGCGCCCCGGCTTAGGTTCCCCCGGCGTACCCCCAAAGGAGGAACAGGAATGTCAGTTCACGAGACAAGCGCACACGGCGTGGTGGGCGATGCCTCGCTTCAGGAGCTCGAGGAATCGCTGCGCGGCGAGCTGATCCGCCCGTCGGACCCCCGCTACGACGAGGCCCGCGCGGTGTGGAACGGCCCGATCGACAAGCACCCGGCGGCGATCGTTCGCTGCGCGGGTGTGGCGGACGTCCGCCAGGCGGTGGAGTTCGCACGCAGCCAGGACCTGCTCGTGGCGGTCCGCGGCGGCAAGCACAGCCTGCCGGGCTTCTCCACCGTCGACGGCGGGATAGTGATCGACCTCGGCGGCATGAAGGGCATTCGAGTGGACCCGCAGGCGCAGACTGCGCAGGCGCAGGCCGGCCTCACGTGGTCCGAGTTCGACCACGAGACGCAGGCGTTCGGGCTCGCAACCACGGGCGGACTCATCTCCACCACCGGCATCGCCGGCTTCACGCTCGGCGGCGGCATCGGCTGGCTGATGCGCTCGTACGGCCTCACCGCCGACAACCTCATCTCGGCCGACCTCGTGACCGCCGAGGGCGAGCTCGTGCACGCCAGCGCCAACGAGAACCCCGAGCTGTTCTGGGGCCTCCGCGGCGGCGGCGGCAACTTCGGCATCGTCACCAACTTCGAGTACCGGCTTCACCAGGTCGGGCCCGTGCTGATGGCGGGGCCGGTCTTCTATCGCGGCGAGCGCGCGCCGGAGATCCTGCGCTTCTTCCGCGAGTTCACGAGCAGCCTGCCCGATGAGGCCACCACCCTGCTCAACCTCACCAACGCGCCCCCGGCGCCGTTCCTGCCGGAGGAGATCCACGGCAAGCCCGTCTGCGTGCTCGTGGGCGTGTACGCGGGCCCCGTGGCGGAGGGCGAGCGCGTGCTCGCGCCGATGCGCGAACTGGGCGACCCGGTGGCGGACCTCATGGGCCCCATCCCCTACGTGGCCATGCAGAGCCTGCTCGACGCCCTCTACCCCGCCGGCGGAAGCAACTACTTCAAGGCCGGCTTCATGGAGGAGATCACGGATGCCTCGATCGAGACAATGGTGAACCAGCACGAACGCATGAGCTCGCCGATGTGCGAGATCCACGTGCACCACTTCGGCGGCGCCGTGGCGCGGGTGCCGGACTCGGAGACAGCGTTCGGCAACCGCAGCGCGGAGTTCGTCCTGAACATCCTCGGCCGGACGCCGGACTCGAACGGGTTCGACGCGGCGGTGCAGTGGGCGCGTGACTCCTACGACGCCCTCGATCCCTACACGGTCTCCGGGACGTACACCAACTTCATGAGCGCCGGCGACGACCGGCTGAAGGAGGCGTACGGCCAGGAGAAGTACGACCGGCTGGTGGCGCTCAAGGACCGCTATGACCCCACCAACCTGTTCCGCCTCAACCAGAACATCGCACCCTCCTCGGGCGCCTGAGCGCGCCCTTCGGAGCCTGTCCTGGAGCGGCCGGGCCACGCGCCCGGCCGCTTCTCGTACCACTCGGCTCAAAGCTTCTTGCAGGCCCGTCGGGCGCCGCCGGGCAGCCCGCCAGTTAGCCGTAGAGGCGGCGCTCCGGCCCGTAGGAGCCGTTGGAGTCGAACACCAGGCGCGAGCCCTTCGGGCGGCGCGTGGTGAACGTGCCGGACTGCCCCTCACGCACGAGCGCCGCGGCGTTGCGCGCCGCGCGGGCGTACAAGCGGCGCGCGATCAGCTCGGGAATGTCCTCCTCGCAGCGTTCGCCGTCGTCGCCCCACGGAGCCAGCTCGAGCACCTCCGCGTCCTCCTCGCTGAGCGCGGCCGCCACCACCATGTGCGTCTCGCCGCCGTCGCTCGTGCCGATGCAGCGCATCGTCGCGATCCCGGCCGCCCTGGCGGACGCAAAGTGCCCCGACAGCCGTTCCCACGACTCGACCGCCACCTCCGCGCTGGGATACCGGCAGGCGATCAGGCGACTCCTCACACCTCCACGGTAACCCGGCGGTCAAGGACGCCTGCGGCCGAAATCTAAAGCCGTCCAGCTCATGCGTTGGGACTTAACCGCGATATACACGGTTAAGTCCCAACGCATGCAATCCCCCGTGCGATTCGCCGCGCGATTCGGGCGGGCTGTCGATGGGTGGCTTGCCCGCGGCGGCGCTGGACCGTAGAGTCGCGCCACCAGCAGATCTTCGGGTGCCATTAGGAGAGGAGCACTCATGCCGACGGTGATCGCCCATCATGAGGTGGAGGACACGGAGCACTGGCTTTCCTCGGCGAGGCGCGAGGAGGTTTTGGGGTCGCTCGGCGCCAGCAACATCCGCACATTCGTGAGCCAGCAGAACCCGCAGCAGGTGGCGGTTCTGATGGATGTCGCCGACCTCGACGTGATGATGGCGGCGCTGGCGAGCCCGTCGCCCGAGCTGGTGGACGCGATGGAGCACGACACCGTCCTTCCGGAAACGATCTCGATTCTCGTTCAGTCGTAACGAAACGAAGTCGGATCCCTTCCAGGCCCGAGGTCGGGGTCCATCCCCCGGGCGGGAGGCCGGCCTAGTCCGGAATCAGCCCCTCGCCGCTGAAATCCGACTTCGCGTCCTCGAACGTGGAATCGCGCGGCGGCAGGATCACGTCGGACTCCACCAGCTCGTCATCGGCCAGCTCGCGCCCGTCGCTCGTCACGAGGTCGAGCATCTGGTTCCAGAGCTCGTGGAACTTCTCCTCGTTGCCGGCCTCGACGGCGGCCACCGCCTGGTTGTCGAGCTCGTTCAGCCGCTCGGCGTCGGCGTCGGGCAGCTCGTACTGGCCCTCGCCCGCTATGCGGACGATCATGACTGGCCTTCGGCCGGCTGCTGTGATGAGCCCTCTCCGAGCGCGGGAGCGTCCCCGCCGCCGCCCTGGCCGAGCTCGGCCTTCATCTTCGCCAGCTCGTCGTCCACCTGCGAGCCGGCGCTGAGCTCCGCCAGCTGCTTGTCGATGTCGTCCTGCGGCGGGCCGAGCGACGTGATGTCGTCGAACGTACCGGCCTTCTCCAGCTCCTCCACGGCGGACGCGCGCGCCCGCATCTGCTCGGTCTTGTCCTCGGCTCGCTGCATCGCCAGCCCGAGATCGGCCATCTGCTCGCCCACGCCGGTCGCGGCCTCGGAGATCTTCACCTGCGCCTCGGCGGCCGAGTACTGCGCCTTGATCACTTCCTTCTTCGTGCGGAAGGCCTCGATCTTGGCGCGCATCTTCTTCTCGTTCTCGGTGAGCTGCTCCTGCTGGTTCTCGAGATCGGCGATCTGCTGGTCTAGCGACTGCAGCTCGGTCTGCGCGACGGTCTTCCGCTCGAGCGCGGCGCGTGCGAGGTCCTCGCGCCCCTGGGCGAGCGCCTGGCGCGCCTGGGTGTCGAGCTTCACCACCTGCTGCTTGATCTGCTCCTCCTGCATCTGAAGGCGCTTCTTGGACGTGACCACGTCCGCGATGCCCTTCTTCACGTTCTGGAGCAGCTCGAGCTGCTTGTTGTAGCCGTAGTCGAGCGTCTCGGCCGGATCCTCGGCGCGATCGAGGAGCTTCGAGACCTTGGCCTTCACGACGGTGGAAAAGCGTCCGCCGAGTCCGGGCATGCGCGCCTCCTGGAGAACTGGTTACGAAAGGACGACTCTTAGACTACCCCGCGTCTATGGAGCCGCGGCCGCCCTCCCAGTCCCTGTCCGTGATGACCCGCTGGATGGGCCCGACGGACGCCAACACCGCGGGCAACGTCCACGGCGGCCAGATCATGCGGATGTGCGACGAGGTGGCGGGCATCGCGGCCATCCGGCACTCCGGCTGCCCGGTGGTGACCGCCGGGATGGACCGGATGACGTTCGACCATCCCGTGCTCGTCGGGAACCTCGTGACGGTGCGCGCGTGTGTGAACGCGGTTTGGCGCACCTCGATGGAGGTGGGCGTGCGCGTTGAGTCGGAGGACGTGCGCACCGGCGATTGCGTGCACACGTCCACGGCCTACCTCACGATGGTCGCGCTGGACGACGACGGCCGTCCGACGGAGGTGGCTCCGCTGGCGCCGGAGACGCCTGAGGAGATCCGGCGAGAGCGCGAAGCGCAGCTGAGGCGTGACAACCGGCTGACGGAACGACAGCACATCGTCCAGGGTCGCCGTTCCGGCTGATTTCGTCCGGTAGCCTCATCCGCATCGCGCAATTCAAGACTTCTTGATCGGAGATACCGCCATGGCGAACATCGAGGACCGTCCCGGGGAGCTTGTTCTGTACACGTGCCACATCGATGACGGGGGACCGCCTGTCCACCCGTGCAAGCGAGCCCACGAGGCGCTGCGCTCGGCGGGCCACCAGTACCGCACAGAGGTGGCTGACCGCAACCATCCCTTCGGCTTCTTCACCACCGGCAAGCGGCCGGATCTGAAGCGCATCAGCGGCCAGGAGAAGCTGCCGGTGCTCCAGCTGCCCGACGGCAGCACGGTGAACGGGTCTCGCGAGATCATCCGCTGGGCGCGTCAGAACGCACCGCAGCGATCGGAGGCTCAGCAGGCGTAGCCTTGTTGCCGTGCCCTTGGCCGGCTATCAGTTCGACCTCGAATCCGTCCTCCAGCTGCTCGCGCTCGGCGCGGCGATCCTGAGCTATCTCGCCTACCGCCGCCGGGCGCAGACCTTGGCGGACCACGGCCGACCGGTGCCGGCATGGCGCGAGTGGTGCTTCATCGCCGGTCTCATCCTGCTGCTCGCGGTGCTCAGCCCGCCCGCGGACTCGTGGAGCGACAAGCTGTTTGCCGCGCACATGGCGCAGCACCTCGTGATCGGCGACTTCGTCGCGCTCCTCCTCGTACTGGGGATGAGCGGACCGATGATGCAGCCGATCCTCCACATCAAGGCGATCGACCGGCTGCGTTTTCTCGCCAATCCGATTCCCGCGATCAGCGTGTGGGCGCTGAACTTCTACGTCTGGCACCTGCCGTTCATGTACAGGGCCGCGTACGAGAACGACCTCATCCACGCGCTCCAGCACCTCAGCTTCCTCGTGTTCGGCGCGGTGGTGTGGATGCCGCTCTTCGGCCCGCTGCCCAAGCCGGCGTGGTTCGGCAGCCTCGGCAAGCTCGGCTACATCATCGGCGTGCGCCTGCTGGGCACGCTGCTCGCCAACGTGTTCATCTGGTCGGGCACGGTCTTCTACACGTTCTATGCCGCCGGCGAGGCGCACACGAGCGTGTCGCCGCTCACCGACCAGGGGATCGCGGGCGTGATCATGATGCTCGAGGAGAGCATCCTCACGATCTGCCTGTTCGCGTGGCTCTTCCTGCGCGCGGCCGCAGAGGGTGAGGAGAAGCAGGAGCTGCTCGACTGGGCGCACTCGCGGGGCATCGAGCTGAGCGACCGGCGCGCGGGGCGCGCGGTGACCGCCGGACGCGGCGCCGAGCTGCGCGAGCGCCTCGAGCGCGAGGCGTCTACGTCGCGGGCACCTGGGGCTGCGGTGTTTTCGGCGGGTTCAGGAGCTGCTGCCAGCGCTGGATCAGTCCGTTCCGAATCGTGAACCTCACCTGGGCGGAACCGCCGCCCTTGCAGCCGCCGTGCGGGCCCTCGCGCAGCCGGAAGCCCGCGAGCGAGGTGGTTTGCTCGGCGCGGATGAAGGTGATGTCCGCGCGGCACGGAAGCCCGGAGTTCCACTCCACCGCGATCTTGCGGTTGGGGAACTGGAGCACGTAGTCCTGCGTGACCACCGCATGCGTGGCGAAGTAGGACGCGGCGCGCTTGTAGTTCCCGCTGTTGACCGCGTGGTTCCAGCCGCGAATCACGCGAACGTCACCCGGACGCGCAGCGGGCACGGCAGCGTGGCGCGGAGCGGCGCTGTGGTGGGAGCCGCCGCATCCTGCGGCTATGACGAGGAACGCGAGCCCGGCCATCCAGAGCCGGTGCATGCCGCCAAGTTTAAGAGAATGCGGGCGATGCTTGGAGACCCCCTTGACTGGGTGGCCGCACGCCGCCCCGCCGCCGCGCCGATCGAGGGACGCCTCGTACGCCTGCGCCCGATCGAGCCGGCAGTGGACGCCGGGCCGCTCTTCCAGGCGTCGCATCCACCCGTTGGCGATCCCGAGCATTGGACCTACCTGCCATATGGCCCCTACGAGGACGAGGCGGCGCTGCGCGCGCGGCTCGAGGAGACAGCCCACTCCGAGGACCCGCTCTTCTTCACCATCGTGCTCCTGCCCGAGGACAAGCCCGCGGGGATTGCGTCGTATCTCCGGATCACCCCTGAGCACGGCACGATCGAGATCGGCCACATCTGGTTCGGCGCCGAGCTGCGGCGCAGCGCGGCGGCCACCGAGGCGATCTTCCTGCTCGCGCGCGAGGCCTTCGAGCGGCTCGGCTACCGGCGGCTCGAGTGGAAGTGCAACGCGCTCAACCATGCGTCCCGCCGCGCCGCCGAGCGCTTCGGCTTCACGTTCGAGGGCGTGTTCCGCAACCACCAGGTGGTGAAGGGCCGGAACCGGGACACCGCGTGGTTCTCGATCGTCGACGACGAGTGGCCCGCGCTCCGCGCCGCGTACGAGGCATGGCTCGCGCCGGAAAACTTCGACTCCGAGGGACGCCAGCTGCGCGCGCTGGGTGACCTGATCGCGGAGGAGCGCGATGGCTGAAGACGCCGGCCGCGTTGGGGTGGTGCTCGCCGGCGGTGGCGCGCGGGGCGCCTACGAGGCCGGCGCGCTCTCGGTGGTGCTGCCGCGTCTGGCCCGCCGGGGAGAGCGGCCGGAGGTGATCGTGGGCACGAGCGTGGGCGCGATCAACGCCGCCTACCTCGCGGCCTCGGCGGCGGACCCACCTGCCGACGTCGCGGCCGCTGCGCACGAGCTCTGGGCGAGTGTGGACTTCGACGACGTCGTGCGGCCGCTCGTGTCGCCCGCGGAGCTGCTCACCGCGCTCGGCTCGGTGGGCGAGTTCCTTCGGCTCCCCGGCGCGCGGCTTTGGAGCCTGCTCGATCCGGCGCCGCTGGCCGGCACGCTGCGCAGGCTGATCCCCTTCGAGCGCATCCATTCGAACGTGCGGGACGGCCATCTCCATGCGGCAGCGGTGGTGGCGACGTCAGCGGCCACCAGCCGCACCGTCGTGTTCCACGACGGCGGGGGCCATGTGCGCAAGGATCAGGCGCGCGGGATCGACTACGCGCAGACCCGGATCGGGGTCGACCACGTGCGAGCGTCGGCCGCGATCCCGGCCGCCTTCCCCGCCGTGCGGGTCCGGCAGCCTCGCGGCGCCGCCGGCTGGTACTTCGACGGCGGCACGCGGCTCAACACGCCGATCAAGCCGGCGCTGGAGCTCGGTGCGGAACGGGTGATCGTGATCGCCCTGAACTCCCTGCATGCAGGCAGGGCCCGCGGCCGCCCGGACGCGCTCGACGGCGTGAGTCAGCTCGCCCACGCCGTGCTCGTGGACCCGCTGGTGCACGACGTGCAGACGCTCGCCACCGTCAACACCGCTCTGCGAGGAAGAGGGGACGGCGAATCCGATCACCGTGTGGTCCCCTACATGCTCATCGCCCCCGACCGCCGCGACGTGATCGGGGAGATCGCCATGCAGGTGTACCGGCGGCACTACACCGGCGCGCTCGCTGCCGCGCGTTCGCCCAGCCTTGCGCTGCTCGGGCACACGCTCGACGCCGGCAAGAGCGCGGCGCGCGGGGAGCTGTTCAGCTACCTCTTCTTCGCGCGCGAGTTCGCGGAGGCGCTGATGAGGCGCGGGCGGGAGGATGCGGAGCGCTGGTTCAGGCAGCGCCACGACGACGGGCCGTGGCAGCTTCGCAAGCTGCGCCTCGCCGCCTAGTCTTTCGGTTCCCGCAGAACGAACACAAGGGGGCTCGCTGATGGCTGGCACGCGCGACGACGCTCTACTCATGATCGAGCTGGCGAAGTGGGGCGCGATGATCGGGGTGAGTGCCGCCGGCCGCAAGATCTTCGCCGACGACTTCGACCCTGAGGCCGCGAGCGCGCTCGACGAGGAGGTGCAGACCATGCTCCTCTTCAACGAGACGATCGGCACGCTCGTGAAGAACGATCTGCTGGACCGCGCGCTGGTATACGACTGGCTGTACGTGAAGGGTGCCTGGGCGCGCGTGGGACCCGCCGCCAAGCGCGCTCGCGAGAAGGCCGGCGTGTCCGCGATGTACGAGAACTTCGAGGCGCTGGCCGCGGGTCAGGGGTAGGAGAAACGGGTAGCGGAGGTGCGTGCCCGACCTCCAGCGCCGCCTGAACAAGTACCTGGCTGACGCGCACGCCATGGAGGCGCAGGCGATCCTCCACCTGAGTCACGCGCCCCAGCGGGTGGCGGACCG
This sequence comes from Thermoleophilaceae bacterium, assembly GCA_036378175.1. Taxonomy (GTDB): domain Bacteria; phylum Actinomycetota; class Thermoleophilia; order Solirubrobacterales; family Thermoleophilaceae; genus JAICJR01. Next base: position 45,478 of record DASUWY010000076.1, on the reverse strand, counting down.
GCCGCTTGCGGAAGCGATGGCCTCTCATCTGGGGGAGACGGTGGTTCAGCAGCTCGCTGTGCGGGACAGGCTCGACAGTCGCCCCGCGCGCCCCTCCGCCGATCAAGGACTTCGCACTGCGGGTGAACCGGCTCGAGCAACAGCTCGACCAGACGCGTGCGCACCAGCACCGCGTCGCCGAAGCTCTGGCGGCTCGTGGCGCGCAACCGTTACGCGTGAAGAACGCCGCCCTGTTGCGCCGCGTCGCCGAGCACGCAGGCGACGCCCGCGTGGCGGAGCTCGCCGCGGACGTGGCCGGCGAGGAGCGCGCGGCCGCCGCGGAGCTGACGGGCACGTTCCCGCAGATCGCGTTCGCCGTGCTCAGCTCTGGCTGAGCCGGGTCAGCCCGATCATCACCCGGATGGGCAGCTCCTTCGGCGTCTCGCCCGCCTCGATGATCGACCTCGCGCTCTCCACCAGCCGAGCGCGCTCCGGCTCGGGCATGGCCGCCACCCAGCTCATCGAGGCGAGGAAGTCGAGCAGCCGCTGCGGGCTCGTGGGCTGATTGGTCGTCACGCTGACCTGGCGCGGCTCGCTCCACCCTCCGGCTTCGCCAACCGCCTCCTGCCATGGCCGGCCGTCGAAGCCGGGATGCTCGGGCCGCGACTCCGATATCAGCGAGCCCAGCTCGTCGGCCCACGACGCGGCGCCCCAGTCCGGAACGTTGAAGAGCACGGCGAGGCCGCCACTCGGCTGGAGCACGCGCCGGATCTCGCGCAGCGCCGCGGCCTGGTCGAACCAGTGGAAGCCGTCGGCCACCGTCACGGCCGCCACGGACGCGTCGGGCAGAGGAATCGCCTCGGCCGTTCCGCGCTTCACCCGCTCGGCTCCCACCTTCGCCGAGAGCACCTCGCACAGCGCCTCCTGCGGCTCCACCGCGACCACGTCGAAGCCCGCGCGCACGAGCGCGGTGGTGAGCTTGCCCGTGCCGGCGGCGAGGTCGAGCACCGGCGCGCCCGGAGCCAGGCCGAGCTCGGCCGCCAGCGCGCCCACCACGGCGGGCGGGTAGTCCGGCCGCCCGCGCTCGTACGCGTCGGCTACCTCAGCGAAGCTCTGCGCAAGCGGATGGAGCTCCATCCGCGGCAGCCTACGCGGCGGCTGCTTCCTTGTCCGTGGCCGAGTCGCCCGGCGCGTTGCCCGGCGCCTGCTCTACCACGCCGGCCGCGGCGCGCAAACCCTCCTGGAACGCCTCGCGCTGCATCCGCGAGACCACCAGCCGCTGAATCTGGGCCGTGCCCTCGAAGATCTGGTAGATCTTGGCGTCGCGGAACCACTTCTCGAGCGGGCAGTCGGTGCTCTGCGCGTACGGGCCCACGAGATCCATCGCGGCGGTGGTGGCCCACATCGCCACGTCGCCCGCCTTGAGCTTGGACATCGAGCCCTGACCGGCGGTCATTGGCACGCCGTTGCGCCCCATCCAGGCAGCGCGCCAGACGAGCATGCGAGCGGCGTCGATCTCCGTCGCCATGTCGGCGATCACCTGCTGGATGCGCTGCTGTTCGAGCAGCTCCTGGCCCTCCTCCTCGCGACCCTCTAGGTATTCGAGGGTGTACTCGTACGCCGCGCGCGCGATGCCCAGCGCCGAGGCGCCCACGAGCGGGCGCGTGATCTCAAAGGTGGCGAGCGCGCCGGACGAGCGCCCGGTGGACTGGCCGGAGCGCGCGCGCTCGAGCTTCGCGTTCAGCTTGTCCATGCCGCCCAGCAGGTAGTCCACGGGGATGCGGACGTCGTCGAGCACCACCTCGCCTGTATGCGAGGCGCGGATGCCGATCTTGTCCTCCTTCTTGCCCTGCGAGAGGCCGGGCGTGCCCTTGGGCACCACGAAGGTGGCCTGGCCGCGGTGGCCGAGCTCCGGATCGACGGTCGCGACCACGACGGTCACGTCGGCGATGCCGCCGTTCGAGATGAAGACCTTGGTGCCGTTGAGCACCCACTCGTCGCCGTCGAGCTTGGCGGTGGTGCGCAGCGACTTCACGTCGGATCCGGCCCCCGCCTCCGTGACGGCGTAGGCGCCGAGCTTGATCTCGTCGCCTGTGCCGTAGCACTCGGGGAGCCACCTGCCGATCTGCTCAGGAGTGCCCGACGAGGCGATTCCCGCGGCGGCGAGCGAGCCGGCCGAGATGGCGAGAGCGATGCCGGCACAGCCCCAGTGCAGCTCCTCGGCGTAGATCACGCCGTTCAGGCCGCCAGGATCGTTGGCCATGCGCTCGAGGTACTCCATGCCATGGAGCTTCCACTTGCGCGCCTCCTTCAGCACATCCCACGGCACGCTCTGCTCGCGGTCGTACTTGGCGGCCACCGGCCGGATGACCTCCTCGGCGAACTTGTGGCAATAAGCCTGAAATTCGAGCTGTTCGTCGGTCAGGCGGAAATCCACTCCGGCGCCTCCAGTTCAAGTCGTGTGGCACGTCGAGCCGACGCGCTGTGCCGTTGTTGACTGACCAGTCAACCAATCGCAGGATACCCGCTTGCGCCTGACGCCACTCGCGCCGATATCTTGGAATGCCGTGGCCCGTCCGCTTGCTGCGCTCCTTCTTGTCGTGCTCGTCGCCGTATCAGGCTGCAAGAACCTGAACGAGAAGAAGTCGAACGCGCGCGGCAACGGCACGCCGCCCCAGGTGAGCGCGCAGTCGAGCGACACCTCGGCCAGCGCTGAGCTCGGCTTCCCCGTCACCGCCACGCGCAACACCACGCGAGTGGCCGGGGCCGATGCGGTTGCCGACGTGGCGGGCGCCGTGAGCGCGGTGTTCCCCGCGACCTCCGCGGACAACCGCCCCCACGCGGTGGCGATCGTGGACAAGAACAACTGGCAGGGCGCGATAGCGGCGTCGGTGCTCATGGCCAACCCGCTTGGAGTCCCCGTGCTGCTGAGCGACGGAACTTCCTTGCCGCCCGTGTCGCGCGACACGCTCAAGCGCCTCCACCCCGGCGGCTCTCCCCTCGCGGAGAACGCCCAGATCATCCGGATCGGCGACGGCAGCGCCCAGGTGGCCGGCTATCACACGGCCATCGTGCCGGGCACCGACATCTACGAAATCGCCGCTGGGATCGACCGCTTCTTCTCCGTCGCGCGCGCCAAGCCCGCGAGCGACGTGGTGGTGGCTAGCGGCGAGCAGCCGGCGTTCGCGATGCCGGCGGCCGCTTGGGCCGCGCGCTCCGGAGACAGCGTGCTGTTCGTCAAGCACGACGTGGTGCCGGCGTTCACGCGCTCGGCGCTCAAGCGGCACTCGCATCCGAACATCTACGTGCTCGGGCCCTCCAGCGCGATCGGGTCCGCGGTGATCAAGACGCTGTCGAAGTACGGAACCGTGCACCGGGTCGACGGCGCGACCCCGGTGCAGAACGCGATCGCGTTCACGAAGTACCAGAGCCACGGCTTCGGCTGGGGAATCACCACGCCCGGCCAGAACTTCACCCTCGCGAACATCTCGCGCCCCGCCGACGCCGCCGGCGCGGCCGTGCTCGCCACCGCCGGAGTGTTCGCGCCGCTGCTGCTCACCGACCGCAGCGACGCCCTCCCCACCCCGCTCGACAACTACTTCCTGGACGTCCAGCCCGGCTACCAGTCGAACCCGAATTCGGGCGTGTTCAACCACGTGTGGATCCTCGGCGACGACAACACCGTGTCCGTGGCGGCGCAGGGCCGGCTCGACACGATCACCGAGCTCGTGCCGGTGCAGACACGGAACCCGTAGGCCCCGTTCGCTAGGTTTCCAGGCGGATGAGCGAGTACGAGAAGCCCGGGCGCAAGCCCACGCTCGAGGACGTGAGGCAGCTGATGGGCGCCTCCACCCCACACTTCTCCCTGCAGCTTCGCAACCGCATCCGGCACCTGATCAAGGACCTGCCGGCGGACGATCCCGCCCGTGTCGAGGGCGAGCGCGAGATCGCGCGGCTGGAGCGAATCGCCTTCGAGGGCGAGCACCGCGGCCACCCGGGCGAGCCGGGCGAGCGCGAGCTGCCGAGCATCCAGCGCTAAGGCGTCGCGCGCCAGTCCGGACGTACTCGCGGGTTTACGCGCAGGCTGTCGAGAATTCGCCACGCCTGTGCGCGTACCGCGACAGGTGCATCGAGGCCGAAGACCACCAGGACGTGGAAGTGACGCCCGGAGTCGGTGAAGCCGAACCAGTGATCGGTGAAGCGCGCGTGCGGGACGCAGCCGCGGACGTCTGCTTCTCCGCCGAGACGCGGACCGAAGGCAGTGGGGCGTTGGGGGAAGTCCGGCCAGCTGTAGCCGGGATCGACGCCGCGCTCTTGGAGCGTGACCAGCGCATCGCGCGGGCCGAGCTGCGCGATCGCGCTCACCGGGAATTGAGCGCACGGCCCGGGCCGGTAGCGAAGAGGGAACGTCGCCACCGACAGTTCCTCGCGCGGATCCGTGAGGTGCGGCGTGAGATTGACGGTCGCGCGGTGCCAGCCTTGAGGGAGCCGGACGCTCAGCCCGTGGCCCGCCTCAGTGAGAGGCGGGACCGCCCGCGCTGCCGTGTGGTGTCCCGCACAGCCACTGGCCGCCAGCGCGACCTGGACCATAAGAACCGTGAATGTCACGGATTTCATGGTCCACGTCATGGCGTGCAGCACCATCCGCCCGCCTTCGGGAACTCCGCCGGCCCTCTCCGGTCGGGCTCGAAGGCCCGGGCAATTCTCGACACCGCCACCACCCGGCTCGCCGGGGCTGAGCGCAGGAATAGCCACTGGTTGGCTTCGCGCCAGGTGAGCAGCAGCCAGTGGCCGTTGGGTGACCAGCGAGCGGCTGTGAAGGTGCCGGCTCCGCCGAAAGCTCGCCTCGCGTTCCAGCTGCGGCCGCGCACGCTCAGCAGGTAGAGCTCACTCCGGTTGGCCATGGCCTCCTGGCGCACCAGGGCGATCGTGCGACCGTCAGGCGAGATGTCGGCATCCGCGAAGCGGAGACCGGGGCCGGTGGTGAGCAGCTTGAGGGCACTGCCGCTGCGGCCGTCGAGAAGCTCGAGGCGATGTGGCGCGACGATCATCAGCGTCCGGCCCGTGGGCGCCCATCCGAGCGAAGCGGCCCCACCCACGCTCGCTCGCCACAGCACGCGGCCCGTGTCCGCATTTCGAGTGACCACGTTCCCGCGCGACGTCAGGTAGCTGAGGACATGCGCCGTTCCGGGCCGCCATGCCGGCTTGATCCGGTCCACCCCGCGCGCCAGGAGCCGGTCGCCGGTTCCGTCGCCGGCCACAACCCGGAGGGTCGAGCCGCTCAGGTACGCCACTCGGAAGCCGTCGCGGGGCGACCAGCTCGGCAGCTCCGGCGCCGGCACCCGTGGCACGCTCCAGCGCACATGCCCGCGGGTGTCCACCGCCACGAGATTGCTTCCCCGCACCGCCGCCACGAACAGCCCATGCGGTGACCAGGTGGCGTCGCGGTACGGGCCGAGCAGGCGCTTGGACCCGTCGCTCGACACGATCCAGGCGCCGTCCGGAGAGCTCACGAGCAAGTGTCCCGGCGCCGGGAGCGACACCAGGGCAGGGCGGGCATTCTTCACGCCCGGAGGCGAGATGCGGTCCCCGACCCATCGCACCACGGTTGCTCCGGCGGGCGAGATCGCAAGCGCCGCCAGCGCCACCGCCGCCGCGAGCGCCACCACCCACCGTCGCCGCGGCCGCGTGGTCACCGGCTCCACCCGGTCGAACTCCGCCGCCGTCACCTGCCACGCGCGCAGGGCGGCATCGCCCTCGTCGGGCGCCCGGAGTGAGCGAAGCTCGCGCTGGAGCACCCGGTCAGTCACGGGCCACCTCCCGCGCGAGGTCGTCGAGCGCGCGCCTAAGCCGCGAGTTCACCGTGCCGCGCGGCAGGTCGAGCAGCTCGGCGATCTCCCCTGGCGTGTACTCGAGCACGTAGCGCAGCACCACCACGGCACGCCGTTCCGGGCTCAGCGAAGCGAGCGCGGCCGCCAGCTCGTCGCGCACCTCAGGCGAGTCGCGCAGCTCCGCGTCCGGCGGCTCCACGTCGAGCTCACGGCGCAGCGCTCGCGACCGCGCCCAGTCGATCGCGCGGTTCACCACGATGCGGTGGAGCCAGGGCCCGAAAGGTCGCCGCCGGTCGAAGCGGTGCAGCGCGCGCAGCGCCGACAGAAAAGCCTCCTGCGCGATGTCCTCGGCGGCGGCGCGGTCGTACACGACGAAATACGCCGCGCGATACGACGCCGGCCAGTACCGCCGGAACAGCTCCTCCAGGTCTTCGCGCCGCCCGGCCTGCGCGCCGCGCAGCAAAGCGCGTTCTGACCGCCCCGCGCGCCGCGGCCGCGGCAGCTCTCCCAACGCCAGCTCGCCCGTATCCGAAGTCACGGCTCGTGCCCCATCGTCCTACCTACGAGGCGCGGTCCGCAAGAGGTCCCGCTAGCCGGCCTTCTCCACCTCGTCCACGCCGCGCGCCACCCGCACGAGCTCGTCGTCCGGCAGCGCCTCCTCGATCAGGGGGAACAGCACTCGCTCCTCGTGGCGAACGTGAGCGTCGAGCTTCTCGCCGAGAGCGTGCAGGCGCTCCGGCGGCGGGTCCTTCTTGAGCCCGCCCAGCTCGAACGCCTCGCGCCGGATCTGCATGTGATCGATAAGCACGCGCACGACCTCCTCGCGCGACCCATCGCCATATGCCGAATACGCGGGAAGGAGCACCTCCTCCTCAGCCCGGAAGTGCAGGTGCCCCACGCCGAACCAGAAGTCGAGGAAGTCGCCGAGCACGCTGCCCGCGTCCGCCTCCTTCGCGCGCTTCAGGCGCATCGCCTGAAACAGGGCCTGATGATGGTCGCGTGAGAGCTGTTCGAGTGCCTTGTGCCGCTTCACGCGGTGGCGGCTTCTCGGGACAGCCCTGCGAGCTCGGCCACGCGGTCGCGATGTGAGCGCGCGCTGCCAAGCAGATGCCCGTCGGTGCGGGCGCGCTTGAGGAAGAAGTGGAGGTCGTGCTCCCAGGTGAAGCCGATGCCGCCGTGAACCTGCAGCGACGAGGCGGTGACGCGCCAGCCCGCGTCCGCGGCGTATGCCTTCGCCATCGACGCAGCGAGCGGCGTGCTCTCCGGCTCGTTGTCCGCGGTCCAGCCCGCGAAGTAGACGGCCGAGCGCGAGCTCTCCGTCTCGAGCATCATCTGCGCGCAGCGGTGAGACACCGCTTGGTAGGCGCCGATCGGACGGTCGAACTGCTTGCGCTCCTTCGCGTACGCCACGGCGGTCTCGAGCGCCCACTGACAAACGCCCACGAGCTCCGCTGCAAGCGCGATCTCGGCTCGATCGAGCCCGGCCTGAACGTCGCCGCCAAGCTGCTCCCCGCCGCCGTTCGCACCAACGCGCGAGAACCGTCGCGTGGAATCGATCGTGTCGCGCGGCTCGATATCCGCGCTGCCCGCCTCCACCACGGTCGCGTTCTCGCCATCCACGAGCACGATCACCGAGGCTGAGTCGGCGTCCGGCACGAGCGTCGCCTCGCCGTTCGACACCACACCCACGGTGCCTCGCGCCTCGCCCGAGGCGATGCCCGGCAGCCATCGCTCCTTCTGTTCGTCGCTGCCCCCATGCTCGATGAGAAAGCCCGCGGCCGCGTTTGAGAAGAACGGCGTGGGCGCAAGCGCGTAGCCGAGCTCCTCCTGAAGGATCACCAGTTCAATCGTGCCGAGGCCCTGCCCGCCGTGGTCCTCACCGATGAAGATGCCCGGCCAGCCCAGCTCAGCGATCTCGCTCCAGAAGCCGTCGTCGTAGCTGCCCGCCTCGGCCAGCTCGCGGCGCTTTTCAGGCTTGAGCCGGCTGGCAAGGAAGTCGCGCGCGGTGCGCTTGATCGCCTGCTGGTCGTCGGTGAAGTCGAAGTTCAAGCTGTGGTCACCTCATCCGCGGCAGGCCGAGCACCCGCTCGGCGATGATGTTCTTGAGGATCTCGGTGGTGCCGCCCTCGATCGAGTTCGCGCGTGCGCGCAGGAAGCGGTAGGTCCAGCGCTCGTCTACCACGGGCGCCTCCGGTCCCCGCACGTCCATCGCGAGCTCGGTCAAAGCCTGGTTGATGTCCGACCACTGCCACTTCGGCAGTGACCCCTCGGGTCCCGGAATCCCGTGCTTCATCTGCGACGTGAGCCCGCGGTAGGCGTTCAGCCGCAGCGTCTCGGCCTCGATGTAGAGCTGGCCCACGCGCTGGCGGATGATCGGGTCGTCCTCGAGGCCGCGCTCGCGGATCAGGTCCATCAGGTCGCCGAGCGCGAGCTTCACCGCCACCGCCGATCCGAACGCGAGTCCGGCGCGCTCGTTCATCAGCGTGGTGATGGCGACGTTCCAGCCCTGCCCCGGCTCGCCCACCACGTTCTCGTCCGGGACGTACGCCTCCTCCATGAAGATCTCGTTGAACTCGGACTCCTTCGTGATCTGCACGAGCGGGCGCACCTGCACCCCCTCCTGCTCCATGTCCATGAGGAAGTAGGTGAGGCCCTTGTGCTTGGCCGCATCCGGATCCGTGCGCGCCACGAGCATGCACCACTTGGCCTCGTGCGCGTAGGTGGTCCACACCTTCTGGCCGGTGATCTTCCAGCCGCCGTTCGACTTCACCGCGCGCGTCTTCAGAGACGCAAGGTCAGACCCCGACTCCGGCTCCGAGAACCCCTGGCACCAGATCTCCTCCGCGGACAGGATCGGCGTGAGAAAGCGCTCCTTCTGCTCCGGCGTGCCGTGCGCGATCACCACCGGCCCGCCCATCACGAGGCCGAGCACGTTGGCCACGCCCGGCGCCTTCTGCCGCGCCATCTCCTCGTTGAAGATCGCCTGCTCGATCAGCGTCGCGCCGCGGCCGCCGTACTCCTTCGGCCACGACAGCCCGGCGTAGCCCGCCTCGTGGAGCGTCTTCTGCCAGGCGCGGCGGAACTGGAACATGTCCTGCTCGCCCGAGGGCTCCTGGCCGGGGTTGTTCTTCTCGAGCCACTCGCGCAGCTCGTCGCGGAAGGCCTGCTCCTGAGGCGAGAGGGTCAGATCCACAGGTGGCGCATCCTAACCGGCACCGCCTCACGAGGGCGCGCGCCGGAACGTTGTGACGCCCGGCCACACGCTCACCGGCGAGTTCGCCCGTCTCAACCCGCTCGCACCACGCCCGTGCTGGAGACGGACGATGGCCGCTTCCTCCAAGAGTCGAACGCGATCCTGGTCTACCTGGCGCGCCGCACGCCCCTGTTCTCGGACGATCCGTTCGAGCTCACGCAGGTGATCCGCTGGCTGATCTATGAGCAGACCGATGTAGTGCCGATGATCGGTGGCCTGCGCTTCCGTCTGCTGGTGGGCCGGCTCGCGCCATCGGATCCGGACCGGGTGGAGGAACAGCCGGGCTACATCGAGGACGTCGAGGCGTACGGCGCGAACGCGGCGCCTGGCGCGGGCCGCTCGATTTACGGCTGAACGCAGCCAATGTGTGGGTACCGACTGGGTTTTTGGGGCCAGGAGCCCCAAAACTCCAGGCGGTTAACGGGTTCAGGGGAAGGTTTCCGCTAGTCCTTGGGCCCGTGCCCGTGCTTCTTCGGGCCCTTGCCCGGCCCCGGAGCGGGTGCAACGCCCGCCTCCTGCTCCGCCTGCCGCAACTCGGCGAGAACGACGTCGCGCTGGTCGGGCCAGCTCAGGCGCTGGCGCAGGTACGGGATCGCCTTGGCCGGCTGGCCTGACTTCAGGTACGCGTCGCCCAGGTTGAAGAGCGTGTAGCCGTAGACGATGCTCGAGTGCTGGTCCGCTGGGAACGCGGCAAGCGCCTTCTGCAGCACCGGAATGGCCTCCTGCGGCCGGCCCGAGTCGATGAGCGCCTTGCCCTGGTCGTTGAGCGCGCTCGGATCCTGCGTGGTGGGGGCCGGCGTAGCGGCGGGCGTGCTCGTGGTCTGCGCAGCCTGGGTCTGCGTGCCCGTCTGCGTCTTCTTCTTCGCGTGGTGGGTGCGGTGATGGCGGGTCGAAGCCTGCTTCGGCGAAGTGGAGCTCCCGCCACCGCTGGTGAGAAGCGCGATCGCCACACCGATCAGCGCCAGGCCGCCCACCACCGCGGCGAGCGGAAGCCAGCGGCGGGCGGAACCCGCGGCGGCCACGGCAACCGGGGCGCCGGCGAGCAACCGCGTGGAAGCCGTGCGCTCGTTCTTCAGCGATGCGGCCAGCTCGTCCGCCAGTGCGCCGGCGGACCGCTGGCGCCGCTGCGGATCGCGGGCCATGGCTCGCTTGAGCACGTCGGCGGCCTCGCGCGGCGCGTCCGGCCACGCCTCGCGAAGATCGGGCGGCGGCTCGGTGGCGGCCTTGTGCGCGATGTCGATCGGGCCCTTGCCCGTGCGCGCCTTGCGGCCGCTCAGCAGCTCGAACGCCACCGCGCCGAGGGCGTACACATCCGCCGCGGCGGTCACGTCCGTGCCCTCCACCTGCTCGGGCGCCATGTAGGCGGGCGTGCCGAGCACCACACCGCTCTGCGTTATGCGCGTGTGCCCGGCGGCGGTGCCGATGCCGAGGTCCACCAGCTTCACCGACCCGTCGGTGCCCAGCAGGATGTTGCCGGGCTTCACGTCGCGGTGGACGATTCCCTGAGCGTGCACGTGGTCCAGCGCCGAAGCCAGCTCGCATACGACCTCGAGCGCGCGCTCCACCGGCAGCGGCCCTCGCCGCAGCGCGTCGGCGAGCGTCTCGCCGTCCACGTACTCCATGACGATGAGCACGCCCTCCTCGTAGGTCACCGTGTCGAACACCGACACGAGCCCACGGTGGTTCAGCGAAGCGCCGAGCCGCGCCTCGCGCTGGAGGCGCCGGGCCATCTCCTCGGGACTGTCGGCGTGCATCCGCTTGACCGCCACCTTGCGGCCAAGGCGCTGGTCCTCGCAGAGGAAAACGGTTGCGGCACCGCCCGAGCCCAGGCGCCGGATCACCCGGTAGCGATCAGCGAGCAGCGTGCCGTTGGTTTGCACCGCCACCGCTTCTGCCTACCCGTTAACGCCAGCCGGAAACGAAGCTCAGACTCGCTGTAGCAACGTGCCGGTTCCGAGACCGCCGCCGCAGCACATCGTCACGAGGCCCACTTCCTTGTCCGAGCGCTCCATCTCGTGCAGCAGCGTGGTGATGAGCCGCGCGCCGGTCGATCCGAGCGGGTGTCCGAGAGCGATCGCGCCTCCATTCACGTTCACGCGGTCCATGTCCGGCTCGAGCTCCCGGCGCCAGGCGGCCACCACCGAGGCGAAGGCCTCGTTGATCTCCACGAGATCGATGTCCGACATCTGCATCTTGTTGCGGTCGAGCAGCTTCCTCGTGGCGGGGATCGGCCCGGTGAGCATCGTCACCGGATCCACGCCCACGGTGGTCTGGTCGAGGATCTTCGCGCGCGGCTTCAGCCCGAGGGACTCCGCCTTCTTCCGCTCCATCAACAGCACGGCCGCCGCGCCGTCGGAGATCTGGGACGAGTTGCCCGCGGTGATCTTCCCGTCCGGCTTGAACGCCGGCTTGAGCTGCGAGAGCGCCTCGAGATTGGTGTCCGGGCGGATGCCCTGATCGGCGACGTAGGTGTCCCCGTTCACGGCGAACGGGATGATCTCCCGCTCGAAGCGGCCCTCCTCGGTGGCCTGGTGCGCGAGCTGGTGCGAGCGCATGCCGATCTCGTCGAGCTCTGAGCGCGGGATCTCCCACTGGTCGGCGATCAGCTCGGCGGAGATGCCCTGCGGCACGAGGTCGTACTTCGCCATCAGCGCCTCGGGCCACGGCGAGCCCACCTCGTCAACCCACTTGAAGCCCACGCCCATCGGGATGTGGCCCATGTGCTCCACGCCGCTGCCGATCGCGGCGTCGTGCACGCCGGAGGCGATCAGCGCGGCGGCGAAGTTCACGGCCTGCTGGGCGGAGCCGCACTGGCGGTCGACGGTGGTGGCCGGCGTCTCCACCGGCAGCCCGGCCTGCAGCCAGGCGTTGCGGCCGACGTTGAACATCTGCTCGCCGTACTGCTGCACGCAGCCGGTGATCACGTCCTCGACCTCCTCCGCGGGGATGCCGGCGCGCTCGATCACCTCGGTGTAACAGCGGCCCAGGAGCTCGTTCGGATGCGTGTCCCTGTAGTAGCCCTTCTCCGGGTGGCCACGCCCGATCGGCGTCCTGACCGCCTCGACGATGACCACCTCGCGCCCGTTCTCCATCGGCATGCGAATCCACCTCCTGGTGATTCAGGGGTCTGCGCAAAAAACCCGTCTCATATGTAGGGTACCGAGTTGACTGGTGAGTCAATCAACCCTCACAGAGCGGCTGGGGATAGTCGGGAGCGGGGCCATCGCGCGCGGTTTGGCGCAGACGGCCGACATGCATCCGGGCCTCGTGCTGTGGGCGCGGAGCGAGCACTCCGCCGAGCGCGCGCGTGAGCGCCTGGGCGATCACGTGGACGTGGTCACCGACATCGAGGAGCTCGCCGAGGCCACCCTGGTGGTGGAGGCCGTGGTCGAGGACATGAAGATCAAGCGTGAGATCCTCGGCGAGCTCGGCGAGCTGCTGAAGCCGGACGCCGTGATCGCGTCCACCACATCGTCGCTGTCCGTGGCGGAGCTGGGCCAGGCGAGCGGGCGGCCTGAGCGCTTCGCCGGCATTCACGTGTTCAACCCGGTGCCGAAGATGAAGCTCGTGGAGCTCGCCTTCCCGCCGGAGGCCACCGACGAGACGCGCTCGCGCGCTCGCGCGCTGTGCGAGTCGCTCGGCAAGGAGCCGGTGGAGGTGCCGGACCTGCCCGGCTTTGTGGTGAACCGCCTGCTCTTCCCGTACCTCTTCAGCGCGGTGCGGCTGCTCGAGGAGGGCGACGGCCTCGAGCCCGACGCGATCGACGCCTGCATGAAGATGGGCGCCGGCCACCCGATGGGGCCCCTGGCGCTGCTCGACTTCGTGGGCCTTGATGTGTCCACCGCCATCGGCGAGACGCTCGGCGTGGAGATCCCGCAGACCGTGCGGAAGCTCATGGACGAGGGCAGGCTCGGCCGCAAGAGCGGCGCGGGCTTCTACGACTACTCGAAGTAGTGTCGTGAGTCGTAAGTTCGTACTCAGCTTCCCGAGCGGCTGGGCGCGATCTGACGACGGACGCGGGATGAGTCGATGCAGTGCATCGGCGATTCCCGCGGGTGGCGTCAGGCGCGACCAGACTCCGGGAAGGCGCACCCGAAATTACGACTCACGACACTGATGCGCAAGGAGCTCGAGGGCGGCTTCGAGCTCGACGACGACCGCGCGCGCGTAGACGTGGACGCGGTACACAGGTTCCTGTCCACGGAGGCGTACTGGGCGATCGGCCGGCCGCGGGAAACGGTGGAGCGCCTCGTGCGCGAGTCCACCCGCGTGCTCGGGCTCTACTCGCCCGACGGCCGCCAGGCGGGCTTCTGCCGCGTGGTCACCGACGGCAACTCGATCGCGTATCTCGCGGACGTGTACATCCACCCGGACTTCCGGGGACGCGGTCTCGGCGCCGCGCTGGTGCGCGAGGCCGTGGTTGAGGGCCCGCACGCGAACGTGCGCTGGGTCCTTCACACCAACGACCCGGCGTTCTACGAGCCGTTCGGGTTCGGCCCCCCGCCGGAGCGCCTGATGGAACGGCCGCGGCCGGGCGCGCCGCCCGGGATGCCCTAAGCCGCCTTGCGACGTGCCGGCGGCGGCGGTGGCCGTCTGGCCGGCGGCCGGCGGCGCGGCACCGGCCGCTCGACCGGCGTGGGCAAGCCGGACGCGAGATCCCACACAACGTCCGCCTCGCCGATGCCCTGCAGGCTCGCCAGCTCGGCCACCCGCTCCCACGGAAGCTCGGCCTCGGGCAGGTCATCCCAGCGCGCGAACTCGAGCGCTTCGAGCCCGCCGCTGAGCGACGGCCCCACCTCCCCCTGCGCGTTGATGAGAGCCCGCAGCGCATCGCGCTGGGAATCGGTGAGCTTCACGGACCACATCGGCAAGACCTCCTGGCGGCTGGAAGAGCTCTTGCCGGGTCAAGCTAACTCTCGTCGCGGACGGATCCGCCTTCCTCTCGGTTCGCGGGCGTGTGGTCGCGGATGCGTACGGCCTCGATCCGGTTCTCCCTCACGGACTCCACGCGCAGCGAGTAGCCGTTGGCGTTGACCATGTCGCCGCGCTTGGGCAGGCGCCCGAGCTCCCCGAACACGTAGCCGCCCACCGAGTTGTACGTGTCGGAATCGATCGGCAGGTCGAGCCCGTAGTCCTGGAGGTCCGTGATCGGCACGTGCCCTCGCACGTACCAGTCGCCGTTCGCGAGCCTTCGCACCGCGCCGCCCGCGGGATCGGTCTCGTCGGTGATCTCGCCGACCACCTCCTCGATGATGTCCTCCACCGTCACGATGCCGGCCGTGCGGCCGTACTCGTCCACCACCACCGCCATCGACGTGCGCTCGCGCTGGAGGTCGGCGAGCAGGTCGTCGAGCGGCTTGGTCTCGGGAATGATCGGCACGTCCTTCACCACCGACTCGATCGACGAGTCCGCGCCGCGCGTCATCAACAGGCGCGCCAGCGAGTTCGAATGAACGATGCCTCGGATGCGGTCCGTGTTCTCGTCCTCGGTCACGAGGAGCCGCGTGTGCCCGGACTGCACGCAGCGCCTGAGCGCCGCCTCCACGCTCTCGGACACGTCCACGGTCACCACCGCCGGGATGGGCGTCATCACATTGCGCGCCTCCTGCTCGTGCAGGTGGAACACCCCGCGGAGCATCACGGCCTCGCCGGGGTCGAGGGTGCCGCCCGAGGCGCTGCGAGCGATCAGGAACTTGAGGTCCTCGGAGGTGGTGGTCTCCTCGCCAAGCCCCTCGGCGCGGATGCCGAACGGCCGCAGCACGAGTTGCGCGGCCGCCGACAGCGCGACCGACACCGGCTTGAAGACCGTGCTCGAGAACTGGAGCAGCCGCGCCGAGCGCATCGCCACGGTCTCCGGCTTTGCGACGGTGTAGATCTTCGGCGACAGCTCGCCGAGGGTGATGTGGCAGGCGGAGATGAAGAGGTACGCGATGATCGCCGCGATCGCGATGGCGGCCCCGTGCGAGAGAGCGTTGTCGAGGACCTTGTCGAGGTAGTGGGCGAACACCGGCTCGCCCACGGCGCCGATGCCGATCGAGGCGAGCGTGATGCCCACCTGGCAGGCGGCGATGTACTCGTCGATGCGCTCGATCTGGCTCCGCGCGAGCGACGCGCGCTTGCGTCCCTCCTGCTCGAGCTGATCGAGCCGGTCCACGCGCGAGCGCACGAGAGCGTACTCGGCGGCGACGAAGAAGCCGTTGACCGCGATCAGCAGCGGAACGACAACGAGCAGCAGCACGAGGTTCATCGTGCTAACCCGCGCCGGGGCTTCTTACTTCGAGGAGGTTCGTCGTCAGTCATTCGGCGAACGACCTCACCGTAGCAGAGGGCTCGGAGCGCTGGCTACACCGGCACCACGCGATCGCCCACGTATACGTCGGGCGTCTTTGGCGTGAACTGTGGTGGCGCCTTTGGCAGGCCGAAGTCCGTGCTCCGCTTCACCAGTTGCTCTGCGGCGCGCTCGGATACGGCGGAAATCGTCAGCGAGGGGTTCACGCCCAGCGATGTGGGGATGGCCGAGCTGTCGATGCAGAAGAGCCCCTCGTTGTCGAATGCCTCGCAGCGGTGGTCCACCACGCCCAGGTCCTTCGACTCCGCCATGCGGGCGCCGCCGAGCGGGTGCGCGCAGTACGCGCCCTTCGACTCCGTGAGCGCGAGGAAGCGGCCGAGGCCGCCCCGCTCGAGCACCGACTTCATGGCCGCGTTGGCGGCGTCGCGAACCCGTCGGGACTGCTCCGAGAACGAGTACGTGAAGAGGCCGACCGTTACGGGGCCGGCGTTCGGGCGCATGTTGTCGCCGTCCGGCGGCGGCGCCACGAACTCGCCGTCGTTCGTGTCCTCCACCATCGCCAGCAGCTCGATGTGGTTGCTCCACGTGGCGATCGAGCGCTTCTTGCCAAGCCCCCACCAGGACGGCTCGCCAGGGCGGCCGTCGTCGTAGAGGAAGTTGGTGAGGGTGGACAGGAAGATCTCCTGGAGGTTGAAGCGCGTACCGTCCGCGCCGTTCCACCAGTCGTAGCTCATCGTCGTGATCGGGCGACCCTTGTAGAACTCGCCGTAGTCGAGCCCTAGCTGCGCGCGCAGCTGCGCCGGGTCGAACTCGGCCCCCGCGATGTGGTCGCCGTTCACGCCGAGGTTCTTGCCCACCTGGGGGGACAGCGACGGCAGCGCCGCGCGCGAGCGGAGCAGGATCACCGGAGTGCCCATCGCGCCTGCGGCGAGGATCAGCACCCTGCACTCGATCTCCTCGAACTTGCCGGTGGGCTGTCGCGTGGGGTTGTCTCCGTCGTTGTCGATCTCGGCTGCCGTGACCACGTAGCGGTAGCCGCTGGCGTTCGGCGCCGAGCGCCGCACCAGATCCACCTGCCGGCTCGGTCGCACCCGGACGCCGGCGTGCTCGGCGCTCGCGAGGTAGTTGGTGTTGAGCGTGTTCTTCGCGCCGAAGATGCAGCCCGTGTGACACCACTTGGCGTTCACGCAGCGCCCGGGGTCGATCGCCACCGGCACCCGGTCGCACGTGTGGCCGGCAGCGGCCAGCGAGGCGGCCCACACGCCTCCCGACTTCGACACCTGGTCCCAGCGCGGGCGGCTCACGCGAAGCCCGGCCTCGGCGCGGGCGTAGTAGGGGTCGAGGGCGCGGCGGGAGATCGCTGCCGGCCACATGCGGCGGTCCGGCCCATCGTCCGGGCGGTGGTCGCGCCGCTCGAACGTCTGGCTCGGCGCGCGGAGCGATGCCGCGAGGTACAGGTTCGAGCCGCCGCCCACCGCGTTCGCCACCACCACCTGGCCGCCGCCATCGGCGGACTGGATGAGCTCGTACACGCGCGCGAGGTTTCCGACGTACATCGACTGGCGGAAGTCGGTGTGCTTGAAGCGCGCGCCGCGCTCGAGCACGAGGATGTTCGCCGGATCCGCGCCCGCCGCCTGGTAGAGCTCTGCGAGCCGCCAGGCGGAGATCGAACCGCCGAAGCCCGAGCCCACGATGCACACGTCAACGCGCTCGGCCATCAGCCGAGGTTCCCGTTCCGGGTGCGCTCGCGCGAGAGCGGGCGGCCGTAGCTGTAGTCGCGCTGGTAGCCGTTCGGCGCCGCGCCGGGGTAACCCATCACGCGGTAGCCGGAGGCGTTCCCGCTCGTGCCGATCGGGTGCTCGGCCGCGCCGCAGAAGGCGGTGAACGGCACGGCCGCGGCGGCTTCCCACAGCGTGCGCGACGGGTTGGAGAAGTCGAGGCCCGCCATGCACACCTCCGCACGCTTTTCGTACGGCAGGAGCAGGAACTCGCCGCCGCCGACCGTGAGGGAGCGGGCCGACAGGTCGGCGAGGAACGGCGCCTCCAGCGCGTCGAAGCCGATCAGCGGATCGTGGAAGAGGCGCAGGGCGTCGGCCTCCACGGCGCCGGGCTGGGAGTCCACTCCGGCGATCGCCCGCGGGTCGATCGGATCGCCGAGGTCGGTCTTCGCCGCCTTGCGCCCTGGAACCAGGGTGTCCGCGAATGCCTGAAGCGTGGCGTCCGCCGGCGCGCTCGGGTTCGGGAGCGCCGCCTGCAGCAGCCGCGCGGCCGGCAGCGCCGCGAGCACATAGGCGCCCGCGCCGAGCGTGCTCACGCGCGTGATGAAGTCCCTACGCGATAGCTCCGCGGCCAGGCGGCCGCGCCCCTGCATCCCCGCCATGCAGGGCGAGATTCAAGCGGACCGGTCGATCCTCTGCGCCAGCTCGAAGTCGTTCTCGGTGAGCCCGCCCTCGGAATGCGTGGAGAGCGTGACGGTCACCGTGTTCCACGAGATCGCCAGGTCCGGATGGTGGTTCATCTCGTTCGCAACCGGCGTGATGCGGTTCACGAAGTCCACAGAACCGGAGAAATCCTCGAACTGGAACTGCTTCTCGATCGCGTCGCCCTTTTGCTCCCAGCCGTCGAGCCCGGAGAGCCGAGCTTTTACTTCGTCCTCACCCAGAGCTGCCATGGTTACCCCCATGCGGATCGCAAGTCTTGTCCCCTCCGCCACCGAGATGCTCTGCGCCCTCGGCCTGCGCGACAGCGTAGTGGCCGTCACTCACGAGTGCGATTACCCGGAGGGCATCGAGCGGCTCCCCCACCTCACGCGCAGCGTGATTCCGGACGACCTCTCCTCCAGAGAGGTCGACGCCGCCGTGCGTGACCGCACCCGCAGTGGTGAGGCGATCTATGAGCTCGACGAGGACCTGCTCGCCGACCTCGAGCCGGACCTGATCGTGACCCAGGCGGTGTGCGAGGTATGCGCGGTGTCGTTCGACGACGTGCGCGCCGTGGCGGCGCGGCTCCCGTCGCAGCCGAACGTGATCTCGCTCGACCCGTCGACGCTCGGGGAGGTGATGGGCGACATCCGCACACTCGCCCAGGCCACCGACTCGAAGGACGCCGGCGTGGACCTCGTACGCGAGCTGGCAGACCGGCTCGATCGAGTGAAGCTCGCGGTCCGCGGCGCAGACCGGCGGCCGAGCGTGCTCGCGCTGGAGTGGCTCGATCCGCCGTTCATAGGCGGCCACTGGGTGCCGCAGATGATCGAGCTGGCCGGAGGCGACGACTCCATCGGCTTCCCGGGCGAGCGCTCACGCGAGGCCACCTGGGACGAGCTGCGGGCGTCGCAGCCCGACGTGGTGGTGGCTATGCCCTGCGGTCACTACGCCGAGCGCGCCGCGCACGAGGTGATGCAGCATCGCGACGAGGTGGCGAGGCTCGGCGCCGGCCAGGTGGTGGCGGTGGATGCCGCCGCCTACTTCTCGCGTCCCGGGCCGCGTCTCGTGGACGGTGTGGAGCTGCTCGCCCACATCCTGCATCCGGAGCTCGTGGACGAGCCGCCCAAGGAGCGCCTGATCGACGTGGACCTGGGCGCGCCCTCGCCGGCCCGCTAGCGCCGGCCCCGGTGTCGCTTACCGGGTGACTATCGACGACGACCCTACCCGGCGTCTACAACCGCAATAAGGGCGGCGCCCTCGGAGCCCAGGTCGAGTTGGCAGCCGGCCATACCCAGCCGCGCTCGTCGTCGTCGGCCCAAGCAATCCCATATTGCTGTTGTTCAGCAACAGCTATATGGGATAGCTCTCGGCCCCGCGACCGTTTATCGCTGCCGTAGACGCTGGCCCCAGGCGCTCCACGCCTGGCTAATCACCCCCGGTAAGCGACACCGGGGCGCGCGCTACGCGACGGCGATCGCGCCGATCACCGAGATCACGCCGATCGCGACCGCCGCGATGGGCCCTGCCATCCGCGGCACGTCGCGCCGCTTGTCGAGCTCGCCGATCGCAACTCCGGCGAGCGTTCCCCCGATCAAGCCGCCGATGTGGCCCCCGATCGAGATGCCGTTGAAGGCGAAGGTGAAGATCAGGTTGATCCCGAGCCACAGCGGCAAGCCCGTGGACATCACGTCGACGCCTCGCGCCCGCATCTCCACGATCGCGGCGCCGAAGAGCCCGAACACGGCCGCGGACGCACCCACGGTGAAGCTGTCAGGAGTGACGATGAGCGCTCCGAACGACCCCGCGAGGAGTCCCACGAAATAGATGAGCGCGAAGCGGAAGCTCCCGATGGCCGGCTCGAGCATCGTGCCCAGGATGTAGAGCGCGTACATGTTGAACGCGATGTGCCAGAGGTTGAAGTGGAGGAAGCCGGAGGTGAGGATGCGGTAGTACTCACCGTCGGCGACCTTCGGGCCGAACAGCGCGCCGTGGAGGATGATCTTGCTGCCGCCGAAGCTGTTGCCGGCCGCGCTCACTCCGCTCACAAGCTCGGCCAGGAAGGCCACCACGTTGATTGCGATCAGCGCGTACGTGACGTTCGGCCGGCCGTACATGCTCCGCGCGCGGACGACCTTCGTCCGCTGGCGCGCGCACTCGGGACAGCGCATGCCCACCGGCGTCGGGGTCATGCACTCCGGGCAGATCGGCCGTCCGCAATTGGAACACGCCACCCCCGTCTCACGGCTGGGATGGCGATAGCAGGTCTCCACGGGGGAGACGATAGTGGCGCGCTAGGAAAGCTTGACGGTCAGAACGGGCGTCTGCGTGGGCTTCAGCGCGCCGCCGTCGCGCTCGGCCGTGACTGCCACGGCCTGCACGTCCTTCAGGGAGCCGGGGATCGCCGCGGAGCCGCTGCCGCCACTGCCGACCGAGAACAGCGAGCCGGCCGGCTCCATGGCGCCGCCGCGCTGCACCCACACCTCGTAGACCTTCCCGGCGCCGGGGCTCGGCAGCCCCTGAACCGTGAGGAGCGCGTCCTTGCGGCTGGCGGGCAGGCGGAGAGTGGCGGCGCCCGAAGGCGCGCGCGAGTGGTCCACGAGAGCACTGATCGTCTTCGTCCCGCTGCCCCCGAGCTGCGATATCGCCACGCCGATGCCCACGCCGATCGCGAGAACGCACGCCGCGGCCGCGGCGGCGAAAGCCGGGCTCAGCCTCGGTAGAGACCAGTGGCGCTTCGGTTTCGCCGCCTCGCGGGTGGCGGACTCCGCCCACACGATCTTCATCAGCGATGCCTTGAGCTCGGGCGGTGGCTGCACGGGCTCGACCGCCCGCGACAGGGCGTCCGACGCCACGCGCAGCTCGTCGAGCTCTCCCCGGCAGTCCGGGCACACCTCCAGGTGGCGCTCGAACACCTCCGACTCGAGCTCGGGCAGCGCGCCCAGGAGGTAGGCCCCCACGTTCTCCTCGTACTGCTGGTGATCCCTGCTCATGCCACCTCTCCCGTCATCTGCCTCCGCATCTTCGCGAGCCCCAGGCGCATCCTGCCCTTCACGGTTCCCACCGGCTCGCCCAGCATCTCGGCTATCTGCGTGTGGGTGAAGCCGCCGTAATAGGCCAGCTCGATCACGCGCGATTGCTCTCCGGGCAGCGTGGAAAGCGCCGCCCTCACCTCCCTGGCCTCCTCCCGCCGGACCGCCTCCACGTCGGTCAGTTCCGGCGCCTGCTGCCGCTCCTCGATCCCCTCCGCGCTCGCCCGGCGGCGGTCGTGCACGAGGTTGCGCCTGAGCGCGTCGATCGTCCGGTGGTGGACGATCCCGAGCACCCACGCGCGCACGCTCCCACGGTCGCGCTCGTAGCGCACCTTGCTGCGCCAGATAGCGAGGAACGACTCCTGCACGATGTCCTCCGCCACCGCGCGTGTGCCCACCATCCGGTAGGCGAGCGAGAACGCCGCGCCGCCGTGCCGGTCGTACAGCACCTCGAACGCGCGCGGGTCACCACCCTGCGCGACGTGCATCAGCTCCTCGTCGGCGAGGCGGGTGAGGTCGGCTGTCTGCTTCAAGGCATCACGCGATTAGAGTGGCCCACGAAGCTGCATACGCACCAGCAACGCTTACGGATCAGAGGCCCCATTTGCAACAACGCTCACCCGCCGAGAACTGCGCGCTGCTGCTCGGCGTACTGCTCGTGGCCGCAGGCGTGGTCGGCTTCTTCTACAACGGCACCTTCACGAGCAACGAGCGCGTCCACGACGAGATGTTCGGCATCTTCAGCGTGAACGGCTGGAGCAACACGCTGAACATCGCGCTCGGGATCTGGGGGCTCGCCGTCGCATCCTCCTGGTCGGGCGCGCGCGCGTACGGATACGGCGCCGGGCTTCTCCTCATCGCGCTCGCCATATGGGGATTCGTCCTCGGCTCCGGGCAGTCGATCCTCAGCATCATCCCGGTGAATGCCGCCAACAACTGGGCGCGGCTGGTGCTCGGTGTGGCCGCCGTCATCGCTGCGGTGATCACGTCGCCAGAGCCGGCACCCACCACTCTGCGGACGGCCACTTGAACCGCGAGCGCTTCCCGGGCCTGTTGGACGGCTGGGCACGCTTCGACGCCCCCGCCGGTGCCCAGCCGGTGGATTCCGCGATCGACGCGGTAGCCGACTTCATGCGGTCCGGCGCGGTGGCGAACCAGGGCGGCGCCTTCGAGGCGGGCGAGCGCACCGACGCTCTCGTGGCCGAGGCGCGCGCCGCCGCAGCGCGCTTCGTCGGCGGGGAGCCCGACAGCCTCGTGCTGGGGCCGAGCATGACCACGCTCACCTTCTCGTTCGCGGCCGCGGTGGGGCGCTCACTCTCGCCGGGCGACGAGTTGGTATGCACGCAGCTCGACCACGACGGCAACGTTGCGCCCTGGCTGATCGCCGCCGAACGCTCGGGCGCGACCGTGCGCTTCGCCGCGCCGGATCCCCACACGCTGGAGCTCCCGGCGTCCGCGATTGAGGCGGTGCTGTCGGAACGCACGCGCTGGGTGGCGGTCACCGCCGCGAGCAATGCGGTGGGCACCGTGCCCGAGCTCGACCGCATAGCGGCGGCCGCGCGCTCCGCCGGGGCGCGGGTGTACGTGGACGCGGTGCACGCGGCGCCGCACCGCAGGCTCGACGCCGGCGCGCTCGGGTGCGACGCTCTCGTGTGCTCGGCTTACAAGTGGTTCGGCCCGCACCAGTCGCTCCTCTGGGTGCGGCCGGAGGTGCTGGCCGAGCTCGCGCCCGACAGGCTGCGCCCTGCGCCGTCCATCGACCCGTGGCGCTGGGAGACGGGCACGCCGCCGTTTGAGCTGATGGCGGGCATGATCGCCGCGGCGCGCTACCTCGAGGACACCGGCCTCGAGGCGATCCGCGCCTATGAGGAGCCGCTGTTCGAGCGCATGCGCGACGGGCTCGCCGCGATCGACGGCGTGACGGTGTACGGCGCGGCGCGCGATCGGGTGCCCACGCTCATGTTCACCGTGGCGGGCCGGACTCCGCGCGAGGTGGCAGCCGCGCTTGCCGCCGAGCGCGTGGCCGTGTGGCACGGCAACTACTACGCCTTCGAGCTGTCCACCCTGCTCGGCCTCGAGCCCGACGGCGCCGTGCGCGCCGGCATCGTCCACTACAACGACGAGGACGACGTGCAGCGCCTGCTCGACGCAGTGGAGCGCGCTGCGGGCAAAGGTTCCTGACTCAGCCCCCATATACGGGGTCAAGACAGGAACCTTCAAGCAAATTCCGTCGGACGAAGGGCCGCTAGCGCCCGAGCCGCTTGCGGATGTCCGACGACACGTCCTCGACGCTCTGCTCGAGCGCCTTCAGCACACCCGCATGCCGCTTCTTCTGCTGCTGCCGCGCGCGCACGAGCACGAGCGTGCCGCCGGCGGCCGCGAGCACGGCGCCGGCCGCGACCGTGGGAACCCAGTTGCGCGGGTCGCGCATCGCGCTCAGCTCCCAGTCGGCCAGCTCCTCGGCCGCGATGTCCACCGTCTCGCTCAACCGCACCTCGAGGCGGTCGACGAGCGACACCGGCGGCTCGACTGGCACGAGCGCGGAACGGAGTAGGCGTTCGACGTCGGTCAAGCTGGCTCCTCTGCCTTCAGGCTCTCCTCCAATTGCCTGATCGCTCGATGTATGAGCACCTTGGTCGCGCCTTCGGTGCGCCCCAGGGCGCGGGCGATTTCGCGGTTGTCCATGTCGAGAGCGAACCTCATGATCAGAGCCTCGCGACGGTCATCGGGAAGATTCGCCACGCCCGCGAGCACCTCCTCCAGCTCCTCGCGCTGCTCCACGAGCTCTGCCGTGGGGTGCGGCTCGGACACCACGGCGGCGTCCTCGAGCTGAGTCTGCGGCTTGCGCGAGCGGTCCCGGTAGTAGTTCGCGGCGAGGTTGTGGGCGATGCGGATGAGCCACGGCCGCAGCGGCCTCCCCTGTGACTCGCGCTGCGCCCGCTCGAAATGGCGGTAGGCCTGAAGGAAGGTTTGCTCGGTGAGGTCCTCGGCGTCGTGATGGTTGCCGACGCGGTAGTACGCGTAGCTGTACACGTCCCGCAGGTGTGCCCTGTAGAGCTCCTCGAACTCGCGGTCGAGGGCTGCCTTGTCCGCGAGCCCGGCCACGCACGGAGACTACCCTCGCGAGCCAGCGGTGGCGCGCTCGCGCCAGCGTCCCCCGGCCTTGCGAGCCCTCACGCTCGCAACCCACTCCTCGGCATCGAGGCGGCCGTCGATCAGCGCACCGAGATCGTTGGTCGCGGGCGCCTCCAGGCCCGCCTCCTCGAATGCGCGGACGAGCAGCGGCACAGCGTCGAGGCTCTCCGGGGTGCCCTCCAGCATCGCGGCGATCTGGTCGGCCGGCATGCCGCGGCCGAGCAGCTCGCCGGCGCGCCGGTTGCGGCTGTGATCCGCGAGCGTGGTGCCCACGAGATCGCCGGTGCCGGCCAGGCCCATGAAGGTCTCGGTGCGGCCACCGGAGTGAAGCGCCAGCCTGTGCATCTCGGCGAACACGCGCGAGGCGGCGGCGCCCGCCGCGTTCATGCCGCTGGTGGCGGCCGCGGCCGCCGCGAGCGTGGCCGCGTTCTTCGCGCAAGCCGCGAGCTCGGCACCGGCCACGTCGTCCGTGGTCTCCACGTCGAGTCCGGCGTCCTGCAGGATCTTCGAGAGCTGCGCGCGGAAGTTCGCGTCGCTCGACGCGAGCACCACCGACGCGCCGTGACGCACGGCCTCGGCCGCGTGGGCGGGCCCGCCCAGCGTTCCCACAGCACGTGCGGGGATCCGCTCCGCGACGTAGCTGGTGGGCGTGAGGCCGAGCGGCGGGACGAGGCCCTTCGAGAGCACGAGCACGGCGCTGCGCTGTCCCACCTTCGCCCCAACCTGGGCCACGGCAGCGGGCAGATCACGCGACGGCACCGCGAAGCACACGAGGTCCACGCCGCCGAACTCGATGGCCGCGACGGTGGAGACCTTC
Source organism: Thermoleophilaceae bacterium (assembly GCA_036378175.1). Lineage (GTDB taxonomy): Bacteria > Actinomycetota > Thermoleophilia > Solirubrobacterales > Thermoleophilaceae > JAICJR01. The sequence goes on along the minus strand of DASUWY010000076.1, from coordinate 20,722 downwards.
ACCTCGTCGGGAAGCTCCACGCCGGGCAGGCGCTCGTTCTCGCGCTGCTCCTGAATGCGTTCGGCGGTGGCCTGCGTGCGGCAGCCGAGCTGCACCTCGATGCCGGCGCGCGCAAGAAGGGTCGCGATCGCGGTGCCCATCGAGCCGGCGCCCACGATCGCCGCCTTGCGCATCGGCGGCAGTCCGCCTAGCCACTCCCACTGGAGCTCCACGCAGGGCCAGATGCGCTCGGTCACCTCGGCGGCCAGACGCGGCGAGGGATGGTCCACGCGCGGGAAGGTGAGCGGGCGGCCCAGGCGCACCTTCACCTTCGCGGGCCGGATCTTCCAGCCGCGGCGCGTGTTCTCGGTGCCGATCACGGCGATGGGCACGACCGGCACGCCGGTCTCGAGCGCGAGGCGGCCCACCCCGCGCTTGGGCTTGCCGAGCGAGCCCTTGCGGATGCGCGTGCCCTCAGGGAACACGAGCACGGTCTCGCCGCGCTCGAGCAGCATCCGCGCCGTCTGCATCGCCTCCTCGTCGGCCTCGCCGCGCCGCACCGGGAAAGCCCCAAGGCAGTTGAGGAGCCAAGCCTGCAGCCGGTTCTGGAACAGCTCCTGCTTCGCCATGAAGTAGGCCGGCCGGCTCACGCAGATGCCGATCACGAAGGGATCGAGGAAGCTGCGGTGGTTCGGCGCGAGCAGGACGCCGCCCTCCTTCGGCACGTGGTCGCGGCCCATGCGGGTGAGCCGGAAGTAGATGAGCATCAGCGGCTGGAGCACGCCGCGGACGATCCAGTACACGAGCGGGTTCACGCCACGCCTACGCGTGCGGTCGTGATAGATCGCGAGATCCCGCGCCGGAGCCCTGGACGGCATGTTGGAAGTACTCACCGGAACAACGCTTGTTACACATCCGGGCCGGCTCTGGGTAGGCTGCTTGCAATGACAGCGAGCCGCAGTCTCAACGGAGCGATCGCCGGCGGGCTGGGCGCCGCGGTGTGGGCCGCACAGCAGCCTCTCGACAAGCGGGTTTTCGGAGTGGACTACTCGGACGTGGAGCTGCTCGGCAAGGCGGTCACGCGCGGATCGGAGTGGCGCGCGGTCGGAATGGCCATGCACGTGGGCACGGGCGCGGTGTTCGGGGCGCTGTACGCCCAGCTGCGGCCGTTCCTGTTCGGCCCGCCGGTGGTGCGCGCGATCACCGCGGCGCTCGCGGAGAACTTCGCCAGCTGGCCGCTCATCGACCTGGCGGAGAACCACCATCCGGCCAAGCGCGACCTTCCAAAGCTGTCTGGGAACCCGCGCGCGCTCGCGCAGGCCACCTGGCGGCACGCCCTGTTCGGCGCGGTGCTCGGTGTGGTGGAGCAGCGGCTCAACCGCAGCCGCGAGGCGGAGCCTCCGTTCGTTCCCGTGTCCTCCAACGGGCACGGCAACATCGAGCACGCCGCCACCACCGCGGCCTAGCTGTCTCCGCCTAGACTGGGCTGCGCAGGCCGGAGTAGCTCAGTTGGTAGAGCGTCGCTCTTGTAAAGCGAGGGTCGCAGGTTCGAGTCCTGTCTCCGGCTCTCACCCTGTTCGTATGAGGTAGGCACCCCGCGCCGGCCGTACGGTCGCGCGCATGGCGAGTAGGACGGATGACGCGCATCGCCGCTGGCGTGCGCTCCTCGCTCTCGAGTATCCAGCGATCCAGGACTTCGACGATCCCACGCTCGAGTGGCGGCGGCTCTTCTCCGAGATCCTCGGCACCTTCATGCTGGTGATGGCCGGGGCGGGCGCGCCGATGGTGAACGCGGCCAGCGGTGGTCAGATCAGCCGCACGGCCGCGGTGGCCGCTCCGGGGCTCACGGTGATGGCGATCATCCTCTTCATGGGCGCGGTATCTGGCGCCCACCTCAACCCGGTCGTGACGATCGCGTTCGGGCTGCGCTCGGACTTCCCGTGGCGGCGTTCGGTCGGCTACATCGTCGCCCAGCTCATGGGGGCGTCGCTCGCGATCCTGTTCCTGCGCGCGGTGATCGGCAACGTGGCCGAGCTGGGAGCCACGGTGGCGGGGGCCGGTATCCACGACTGGCAGGCGATGCTGATCGAGCTGGCCCTCACCGCCGGGCTCGTGAGCACGATCCTCGGCACCGCATCTGGCGCACAGAATGTGGGCGCGCTTTCCGCCGTGGCCGTGGGCGGCTACATCGTGCTCGCCGGGCTGTGGGCGAGTCCGATCAGCGGCGCGTCGATGAACCCGGCACGATCGTTTGCGCCCGACCTGATCCGCGGCGACTTCGGCGGCTTCTGGATCTACCTCGTCGGACCCTTCGCCGGCGCGCTGCTGGCGGTTCTGTTCGCGATCGTCCTGCGTGGGCCAGGCGGCAGCATCATCAGCCGCGCGGCGGGTAGCGGCAAGCTCAGCTGAGCTGGTGCGCCCGCTCGAGCGGCTCGGCCACGACGCCGGGGCCGTTTTCTTCGCGAGTTCTTACGCGCGTATCGCGCGCGTTTGCGCAACCTCCGTCTAGCGTCTACGCGGAGAAATGAGCGTACGGGTTCTTGTTGCGGACGACGAGCGCGCGGTACGTGAGTCGCTGCGGCGCGCGCTCGTCCTGGAGGGCTATGAGGTGGAGCTCGCGTCCGGTGGGCGCGAGGCGCTCGACACGGTAGGCAGCGGCCGCGCCGACGTGGTGGTGCTCGACGTCCTGATGCCGGACATGGACGGCCTCGAGGTGTGCCGGCGTCTGCGCCAGGGCGGCGACCGCGTTCCGGTCCTCATGCTCACCGCGCGCGACGCGGTGTCCGACCGCGTGGAGGGACTCGAGGCGGGGGCGGACGACTACCTCGTGAAGCCGTTCGACCTCGACGAGCTGATCGCCCGCCTGCGCGCGCTCCTGCGCCGTACGCTCGGTACCGATGGCCACGATCAGCTCCGCTTTGCCGACCTCATGCTCGACGCCAACGCGCACGAGGCCCGCCGCGGCGAGCGGCGCATCGAGCTCACGCGCACCGAGTTCCTGCTGCTCGAGCTGTTCATGCTCAACCCGCGCCGCGTGCTGTCCCGCTCGCTCATCCACGAGCGCGTGTGGGGTTACGACTTCGGTCCGGCATCGAACTCTCTTGGCGTGTACGTCGGCTACCTGCGCCGCAAGCTCGAGGCGGGCGGCGAGTCGCGCCTGATCCACACGGTGCGCGGCGTGGGGTATGTGTTGAGAGCGGAATGAGACGCCTGGCCCTCCCCTCGTCGCTCGGGGCCCGCCTGTCGCTCGCGGCGGCGGCGGCCGTGGCAGTGGCCGTGGCGCTCGCCTCGGTGGCGGGGTACTTCGCGGTGAGGGCGAAGCTGCGCGGCCAGGTGGACCAGGCGCTCGAGAGTCGCGCCGACGTCGTGGACGGGCTACGCAAGTTCGTCCTGAGCGCCCAGCAGCCGGGCGTGCTGGGTGCGGCGCTGCCGCCGCCCGCGTTCGGAGGTGCGGCCGGATACGTCCAGCTCGTCACTCCCGCGGGCCTTCTCGCCGGGCATCCGGAGCTGCGTCCCGGCTTGCCGGTCACCGCCGCGGCGCGGCAGGTGGCCGCGGGCACGCGTCCGGGCTTCCTCGCGGATCAGCACGCCGCCGGAATCCATCTTCGCGTGCTCACGGCGCCAATCGAGCCTGGCTACGCGGTTCAGATCGCGCGTCCGCTCACCGAGACCGACCACACCCTCCGCTCACTCCGCCTGCTGCTGGTGGGCATCACCGGCGCCGGGATCCTGCTTGCCGCGGGCCTTGGGTGGGTGGTGTCGCGCACAGCGCTGCAGCCCGTGCGCCGCTTCACCGAGGAGACGGAAGCCGTAACGGGCGAACCCACGGGGCGCCGGCTCACCGTCGAGGGCGACGACGAGATCAGCCGGCTGGCGCGCAGCTTCAACACCACGCTCGACGCGCTCGAGAGCTCGGTGGAGTCCCAGCGGCAGCTTGTGGCGGACGCCTCGCACGAGCTGCGGACGCCGCTTGCCAGCATGCGTACCAACATCCAGGTCCTCGCGCGCGCGAACGCGATGCCGCAGGAGGAGCGCGAGAGGCTCATGCGCGACGTGCAGCTCGAGCTCGACGAGCTCACCGCGCTCGTGGGCGACGTGGTCGACCTCGCGCGCGGCGCGCAGCCTGACACGCTGATGCAGGAGTTGCGGCTCGACGAGCTCATCGCCGCGTGCGTTGAAAAGGCCCGCCGCCGCGCCACGGGCACCGAGTTCGCCGAGGAGCTCGAGCCGGCCGTGGTGCGCGGCGATCCCGACCGGCTCGGGCGCGCCATCGACAACCTGCTCGACAACGCGGCCAAGTGGAACCGGCCGGGAGCCCCCGTGGACGTGGCTCTTCGGCGCGGCACGCTAACGGTGCGCGACTACGGGCCGGGGATACCCGAGGAGGACCTCCCGCGCGTGTTCGACCGCTTCTACCGCGCGAGCGATGCCCGCGGCCTGCCCGGTTCCGGCCTCGGCCTCGCCATCGTGCGCCAGGTGGCGGAGGCGCACGGCGCCTCAGTTGCGGCCGCCAACGCCGAGGGCGGGGGCGCGGTGCTCGAGCTGGCGTTCCCGGCCGAAGCCGTATCGATGCCCGCCACCGACGAGCGGATCAGCTCGCTTCCAGGATCGCGGCCTCCATCGCAGCGCCCGGGTTCTCCACAACCCGGCCGTGACCCACGGCCAGCCGGGTCGGGTTGAGCCCGCGCAGCTCGCGGGCAGTCTGCACCTCGGTGGGCTTGTGCCAGGTGGCGGTGGCCGCGAACGGAAACTGCCACGGCGCCTTCGCCGAGGTGTGCACGCCGCCGATGGTGGTGTAGGCGTCGCCCGCGATCAGCGTCTGGTCGCGCGTGTCAAGGAACGCGACGTGCCCTGGCGTATGACCCGGAGCGGCGATCACTTCCAGCGAGCCGATTCTCTCTCCCGGCTCGAACGTGCGCGCGGGTTGCGTCTTCAACTTCGGAAAGCCGCCGCGCGCCTTCCCCTCCTGCTCGGCCGGGTCGAGGCTCTTGTCCCCGCGGATGAAGCGCGCGTCGCGGGTGGAGATCAGGACCTCCACGCCCGGGATGCTCTGGGCCAGCTCGTCGACCGATCCCACGTGGTCGCTGTGCGCGTGGGTGAGCGCGATCCGCTTGATCTCGCCACCGTGCTGCCGCGCGGCGTCGAGGATTTGCTTTCCGCTGCGCATGATCATGGTGTCGACCAAGGTGAAGCCGTCCTCCTCCCGCACGAGGTACGCGTTCACGGCCCGCAGGCGCGTGAGCTTCACGAGGTGCTCGCCGTGAGTGGTGATCTGCAAGGCGTGTCTCCTTCGTCGGGAAGGCGCGCAGCGTAACTCTCAGATGTGCAGGTTGCAGCCCGCGGGCGGGTCCACCACGGGCTCGTGGGTCTGCGTCGCCATCTCCCCCGGCTTGGGATTGATCTTGCACCACGCGAACGTGCCGTGGCGGTAGTCCACGATCGCCCAGAACGGATAGCCGAGCTGCCCGCCCACCTCGGTTCCCTTCGGGATGTCGGCGTTCACCGCCACGCACTGGTAGCCGCCGCGCGCGGCGTTCGGCGCGAGCGGCCCGAACGTGATCGCCTGGCAGGCGGTCCGGTGGATCGGACCCTGAATCGTGCCGGCGCGCACGCGCGAGCGAGCATCGGCGGTGATCGCGGTCTGGAGGTCCGCCACGAGCGCCGCTCGTCCCTCTCCGGCGCGGACGCCGCGGGCGCGGTGCAGGCGCTGGTCCGCCTCGAGGCGCAGCCGCTCGCTGTGAATGAAGGCGGCCTCCTGCGCCGCGCTGCGCCGCGCGTTGGCCTCCTTGGTGCGGTCGATCGACGGCGAGCTGAGCACCCAGGCGATGCCGGCGGCCGCGAGCACCGCCAGAGCGGCTCCGGCGATCGTGAGCTTCGCCCGCTTCGAGAGCTTCGGCTGCACGATCACGTACGAGCTGCCACAGGCGGGGCAATTCCGCGATGCCGTGGCTGCACTGTGGCCGCACGCGGGGCACGTGCGTTCCCTGGGAGCGAATGCGGCCTGAACCTCGGCGCGAGTCCGCGCCCTGGCTTCCGCCCAGACCGGTGACGAATCCCAATCGTCCGGCATAGCGTCACCAGCGTATAGCATCACGCCAGTGATGGAGGGCGGCTTCGACTACAGCGCGGGCCCGCAGTCGGGCGGGCGCGAGCCGGCGCCCGGGGAACTCGGGCTCGTGCAGGCGTTCGTGAACTCGCATTACGACCTCGCACACGAGCACGGCGCCGAGCTCCTTCACTCTCCGAGCGCTCTGGCGTCCTGGCTCGAAGCACGGGGGCTGCTCGACCGTGCGTGCGCGGCGAAGATCTCGCGGGCGGACCTGCGGCGCGCACTCGACATCCGCGAGGGCCTGCGCGCGATGCTCGCCGCGAACAACGGTGCGGCCTGGGACCAGCAGGCCGTGGAAAAGCTCAACCGTGCTGCGGCGGCGCGTCCGGCGGTCCTGATTCAGTTCCATCGCGATGGGCCGAGCCTCGAGTTGTACGAGCGCGACATCGACGGCGCATTTGCGCTGCTTCTCGGGATCGTGGCGCGCGCGCAGCTCGACGGTACGTGGGCGCGCTTCAAGGCCTGCCCGGGGGACGACTGCGGCTGGGCCTTCTACGACTATTCCCGCAACCAGGCGAGCGCCTGGTGCTCCATGTCCGTCTGCGGCTCCCGGTCAAAGGCGCGCGCGTACCGGCAACGTAACCGGCGAAGGCGTTCACGACGGTGACTGAGATCGCGATCAGCCGGGTGGCGGAGAGCGACCTCGAGGAGCTCCTTCCGCTGATGCGCGCCTACTGCGACTTCTACAAAGTCAGTCCGAGCGACGACGCTCTGCTCGCGCTGTCGCGCGCGCTGATCGCCGATCCGGCACGCGAGGGCGTGCAGCTCATAGCGCGGGACAGGGACGGCCGTGCGATCGGCTTCGCCACCGTCTACTGGACGTGGTCCACCACCGACGCCGCCCGGCTCGGTGTGATGAACGACCTGTTCGTATCCGAGTCCGCGCGCGGCAGCGGCGCGGCCGACGCCCTGATCGACGCGTGCCGGCGCGAATGCGCCGAGCGCGGCGCCAGGCGACTCAGCTGGCAGACCGCGCTCGACAACCACCGCGCGCAGGCCGTCTACGACCGTGTTGGCGGCACGCGCGAGCAGTGGCTCGATTACTGGCTGTACGCCTAGCCGCCGGTGACGGGTGACCGAGCGAGGCTTGCGCGCGCTCCCGTGGGGCTGGCCGTAGGTGCCTAGAGCGGCACGTTCCGCGACGCCAGGTGCGCGCCGACCTTGCGCTTCACGCGCTGGAGGGCGTTGTCCACCGTCTTCGTGTCGCACACGAGCCGCTCGGCGATGGCCTCATAGGAATGGCCGTCGAGATAGAGCGAGAGCACGGAGCTCTCGAGCTCGGACAGCACGCTCGAGAGGCAGGCCACGAGGCTGCGCAGCTCCTCAGAGCTGATCACCTGGTTCACGGGGTCGTGCGCGGTCGGCCCGGGGAGAACCTCGTCCAGAGTCGGCTCGCTGTCGCCCGGCGCGGCCGGTGTCTGCGAGAACGACACGTACTGGTTGAGCGGGGTGTGCTTGTTCCGCGTGGCCGTCTTGACCGCGGTGATGATCTGGCGGGTGATGCAGAGCTCGGCGAAGTTGCGGAAGCTCGACTCGCGATCGCTGCGGTAGTCGCGCACGGCCTTGTAGAGGCCGACCAGGCCCTCCTGGATGAGGTCGTCGGAGTCGCCACCGATCAGGAAGTACGACGACGCCTTCAGCCGCACGAAGCCGTAGTAGCGCCGCACGATCCGGTCATAAGCGTCGGCCCTGCCCTGCTTCGCGAGGGCGATCAGGTAGTGATCATCAACCTGAACTTCAGGTTGAGAGTTTCGGGCCGATGACAGCGGCCGCGCAGGCGAGGTCGAGATAGCCACGAACGTCCTCTCCGAACCCTCTCGGGCTCTGAAAAGCCGGTGGCGCACTACCTCCCCTGGCGCCAGACTTACGCTGAAGCCGAGATCTCAACCTCAACTTCAGCCTTATCTGATGGCAGGAGTATTACGGACGTTATGGAGCCTTGTCAAGTGGCCTGGGCGCGAAATTGCAGGACGCCATAAACAAGCGCCGCCGCGGCTGCCGACACGTTGAGCGACTCGATCCGGCCGCGCAGGGGCAGCGCCACGAGCTCGTCACAGGCGTCGGAGACCCGTGGCCGCAGCCCGCGGCCCTCGGATCCGAGCACCAGCACCACCCGGCCGCGGTAGTCCGGCTGCGCGTACGGCACGCCATCGGCCGAGGCGCCGTAGACCCACGCCCCCGCCCGCTTCGCCTCGCCGAGCCAGTCAGCGATGTTCCTCACGCGCGCCACGGGAAGGTGCTCCACCGCGCCCGCGGACGCCTTGCACACCACCGGGGTGACCTCCGCAGAGCGCCGCTCGGGTATCACCACGCCCGCGGCACCGGCGCATTCGGCCACGCGGCATATGGCGCCCAGGTTGCGGGGGTCCTGGATCTGGTCGAGGCAGACCACAAGCGCCTGCTCATCGCCTAGCAGCTCGGCGGCATCGCCATAGGGATAGTGGCCGGCGTCCGCACAGAGGCCCTGATGGTCGGGCGATCCGCACAGACGCTCGAGCTCGTCATCGTCGACGCGCTGGACCTCCACACCCGCCAGCCATTCCTCGCGGGCCCCATTCGCCGTCGCCCAAACGCGCTTCACGCTGCGGCGCCCGCGCAGCGCCTCCCGCACCGGGTTGCGGCCGTAGACGATCACGCGCGCCGCACGAGGCGCGGGCCGTCCGCCGTGTCGCGCACCTCCCAGCCGAGCGCCGCCAGCTCGTCGCGACGCGCGTCGGCCGTGCCGAAATCGCGAGCCGCCCGAGCCTCCTCGCGCTCCCTCAGCAGGCGCTCGGCCTCGGGATCGGCCGTCTCCTCCTCCGGTTCCAGCAGGTTCTCGAGGCCCAGCACATAGAGCATCTCGCCGAGCCGCCCGGGCCCGAGCTCCTCGCCCGCGTCGAGCCGGCGGTTGCCCTCCGAGATCCACTCGAAGAGCACGGCGCGCGCCATCGCGGTGTTGAAGTCGTCGGCGAGAGCGTCGAAGAAACGCTCCGCGTAGGCGTCCATGCCTTCCGGCTCGGGCGCGTCGCGATCGAGCCTGCGGACGAAGTCGCGCACGCGCTCCACCGACCGGCTCGCCTCATCGAGCGCCTCCTCCGAGAACGCAAGCGGCCCGCGGTAGTGGCCGCCGAGGAAGTACATGAGGAGCGCGTCCCGCCCGCGCGCCTCGAGCGCGCCGCCGAGCGAGCGGATGTTGCCCACGGACTTGGACATCTTCTCGGCGTCCATCTCGACCATGCCGTTGTGCATCCAGATGCGCGCGAGCGGCTCCCCGCGTCCCGCCTCGGTCTGCGCGATCTCGTTCTCGTGGTGCGGGAAGACGAGGTCCGCGCCGCCGCCGTGGATGTCGAAGTCGAGGCCGAGGATCTGCTCGGCCATCGCCGAGCACTCGATGTGCCAGCCGGGCCTGCCGCGGCCCCACGGGGAGTCCCAGGCGGTGTCCTCGCCCTCCTTGTGCGCCTTCCAGAGCGCGAAGTCCTGCGGCGACTCCTTCAGCGCGTCGTCCGCCTCGTCCTCGCCCTGGCGCATCTCCTCGAGCGGGCGATTGGAGAGCTTTCCGTAGTCCGAGAAGCTCCGGACGCGGAAGTACACGTCGCCGCCGGCGGCGTAGGCGTGGCCACCGTCCACGAGCGCCTGGATCAGGTCGATGATCTCGCCGATCGTCTCGCTCGCCTTGGGCTCGTGGTCCGGCCGGCCGAGGCTCAGCTCGCCTGTCTGCTCTTCGTAGAGCGCCGTCATCTCGCGCGCGAGCTCCTCGCTCGGCACGCCGCGCTCGCGCGCAGCGTCGTAGATCTTGTCGTTCACGTCCGTCACGTTCGCGACGAAGGTCGCGTCGTAGCCCTCGTGCTCGAGGAAGCGCTTGAGCAGCGAGAACACCACGTACGGCCGCGCATTGCCCACGTGCACCGGGCCGTAGACGGTGGGCCCGCAGGCGTAGATCCCGACCTTCCCCGGGTCACGCGGCTCGAGCCTGCGCAGCTCGCCGGTGAGGGTGTCGTGTATCCGGATCTCGCGAGCCATCAGCCGCCGCGCTCCACGGTGGCGATCGCGAGTGCCGCCATCCCCTCCTCGCGGCCGATGAAGCCGAGGCCCTCGTTGGTGGTGAACTTCACGTTCACCTCGAGCGGCTGCAGCCCCACTGCCGCCGAAAGCCTGGAGCGCATCTCGTCCCGGTGCGGGGACAGCTTCGGCGCGTCGCAGATCACGGTGGCATCGAGATGGACCACGCTCCACCCGTGCTCGGAAAGGAAGCCGCACACCTCCTCGAGCAGCGCCAGGCTGTCGGCATCGCGATAGCGCTCGTCGGTGTCCGGAAAGTGCTGCCCGATGTCGCCGAGTCCGGCCGCTCCCAGCAGCGCGTCGATCAGCGCATGGGTGAGCACGTCCGCATCCGAATGCCCTGTGAGCCCGCGTTCAGCGTTTGGGACCTCAACGCCACCGAGGATCAGCGGCCGCCCCTCGGCGAAGCGGTGTGAGTCGTACCCGATGCCGGAGCGCGAGCTCACCCGAGCGGCACCATGCGACGCTGCCGGCGCTCGAAGTCGGCTATCTCCGTGACACCCATCGCTCCGAGCATCTCCACCGCCTCCTCGTAACGGAAGCCGAGCTGGTCCGGCACGTGCGCGTCCGATGAGAGCGCCACCGGGCGCCCCGCCTCGAGGCACATCTCGAGGAAGGCAGGGGCCGGATAGATCTCGCCGACGGGCTTCCGCAGCCCCGCGGTGGAGACCTCGATCGCCACGTCAGACTCGCCGATGCCGTCCATCGCGAGATCGTAGAAGCGGCGAAGGTCGCCCTCCGGCCGCGGGCGCTCTGCGCCCCACACCTTCACGAGGTCGGGATGGGCGAGGATGTCGAACATGCCGCTCCGCGCCGCCTCGCCCAGCGTCTCGAAGTAGCGGCGCCAGACCTTCTCCGGGTCGCCCGACTCCCACACGTCCCACTCGTCCATGTCCACCGCGGAGTCGCGCAGGAAATGCACCGAGCCGACCACGTAGTCCCACTCGCGAGCGTCGAGAAGGTTCGCCATGCGGTCCTCGCCTCCCGCCACGAAGTCGGCCTCTATGCCGAGCTTGAGGTCCGTCTCCTCACGGACGAAGCGGCAGTATTCGTCGAGGTCGTCCACGGCGTTGCGCTCCCAGAACGGATGCCGCCACACGTCCAGACACTGCCGAAAGCGGTGCACGTGCTCCGCCACTCCGAGCAGCTCGATGCCGCGCTCGCTCGCCACCTCGCGGTAGCGCTCGGCGCTGCCGCGCGTGAAGTACCGCGAGGCGTCGCTCGGGTGCTCGTCGGGACGAAGGTGTACGTGGAAGTCGGTCAGCATCGCGCTCGCAGGAGAGCTTCCGCGAGCGCGAGGTCTACCGGACGCGTGACCTTGATGTTTTCTGCCGGTGCCTCCACCACGCGCACCGTGCCGCCCGCGGCCTCGACCAGAGAAGCGTCATCGGTCGCGGCCGCCAGCACGGCATCGTCGACGTCGAGCGCGCGCCGCAGCACGTCGGCGCGAAAAACCTGCGGCGTCTGGATCGCCCACAACGCGGAGCGGTCGAGCGTTCGCACCACGCGTCCCGAGCCGTCCGCCTCCTTGATCGTGTCCGACACCGGCGCCGCCGCCACCACACCGTCGCAATCCGGCAAGGCCTCGATGCACTCCTGAACGAGCTCGCGCGTGATCAGCGGTCGCGCGGCGTCGTGCACAACCGCCACCGTGGCCTCCGGCGCCGCGGCCAGGGCCAGCTTCACCGACTCGGAGCGCGACGCCCCGCCGAGCACGCGTCCCTCACCCTCGAAGCCGGCGGGCACCGCCACCACCACCCGGTCGCAGACCGACTCGAGCACCTCGAGGCTCCAATCGAGCAGCGAACGGCCGCCACACATGGCGAACGCCTTGGGCCCGGAGGCACCAAGGCGTTCGCCGCTGCCGGCCGCGGGAACGATCCCGACGACGGCCATGCGTGGATTCTCTACTTGGCTGCCGCGGCAGCGCCCTCGCGCTGCGCGTGCGACTCCTCGATCAGGTTGTCGATGTACTCCTCGGCTTCCCCCTCTTCCATCTCGAGGGCGTACATCAGCTCCGAGGCGAGGATCTTCTTCGCCCGGGTGAACATCTGCTTCTCCCCGGTGGAAAGACCCTTGTCGTTCTCCCGAATGGCGAGGTTCCTCACGACCTCGGCAAGCTCGAACACGTCGCCGGTCTTGATCTTGTCGCGGTTGTGCTTGAAGCGCCGGTTCCAGTTCTTCGGCATCTGGCTCACGTCATCGCGAAGAACGGACAGGACGCGCGCGACGTCCTCCTCCCCGATGACGCGCCGGAGGCCGGCCTTGCCGGCATTGCAGCACGGAACCATGACGGTCATGTCGTTGTGAAGGATCTTGATCGTGAGGTACTCGCGGGTCTCCCCCAGAACCTCCTTCTGCTCCTTCTTTACGACCTTCCCAGCGCCGTGATGCGGATAGACCACCTGGTCGCCGACCTCGTAGTCGATGTGCGGCGCCTCACGGCTGATCTCGAGCTCTTCGAGCTCCTGCTCCCAAGTTGCTTCTTCGGAAATGGTGACCTCCTTGTTCAGGCCGGCAGCGGAATCACTGCCCCCATCGATTCACGTTTGCAGATAGCGGTCCACGAGGTTGATCTCTTGCAGTCGGCGAAGGCCCTCGCGGATGTCCTTTGCCCGCATATCTCCCACCCCCTCGACGGCTTCCAGCTCTGCGTCTGAAGCCGCCAAGATCTCGTCCAGGCCGCCGAAGTCGCGGACGATGGCCTGGATCACAAGCTTTGGCAGTCGCGGTATGCGCCCGAGGATGCGGTAGCCGCGTGGCGACACCGGATGGTCGAGCGTGTTGAGCTTCCGGTCGTAACCCAGCAGCTCCGCCAGGCGCCCGAAGTCGAGCAGGTCCTGGTGCGGCAGGCGGGCCAGCGAGTCGAGCACGAGCGCGAAGCTGTCCTCGCTGGGCTGCGACAGATAGTCGTGCACCAGCGCCGCTTTGTCGGCCGCCACCCCCACCATCGTCTCCTCGAGCTGCATCTCGATGAGCCGGCCCTCGGTGCCGAGCTCGACGATGTAGCGCTCGATCTCCACGGCCATGCGCGTGACGAGCTCGCCGCGCTGGAGCACGTTGAGGACGTCGTGGAGCGTGACGCCGCCCTCGAACTCGAGCGCCGTGAGGCGCGTGGACACCTGGTCGAGCCGGCTGCGGTACTTGTCGAGCGTGGCGAGGGCCTGGTTGGCCTTGGCGAGCACCACCGGGATGTCCTCGAGGATGTACTTCGCGCCGTCGAGGTAGAGCGACACCACGTCGCGGCTCGCCGACACGGCGATCACCAGCGCGTCGGTCTGCTTGGCCACGCGCTCGGCGGTGCGGTGGCGCGTGCCGGTCTCTAGCGAGAGGATCGTCGGGTCCGGCATGAGCTGGACGTTCGCCCAGCAGATCTTCGTCGCGTTCGAGTTGAGGATGATCGCGCCGTCCATCTTCGCCACCTGGTAGAGCAGCGCCGGGGTGTAGTCGATGTCGAGCTTGATGCCGCCCGAATAGAGGAACGACAGCTCCTCGCTGTCACCGATGCAGATCAGCGCTCCAAGCCGCCCCTGGCCGATCGCGTCGATGCCCTCTCGCACCGCCGTGCCGGGCGCGACCATCTCGAGCGCCCTCACTAGCCGGGGCTCTTGACGGGTTTCCAGCTGGGTGACCTCGTCCCCGGCGTGCGACTGCATCAGCCCATTCTACGCCACTCGCCCTGCAATTGCGGCGATTTTTGGCTTTGCAGCGGCTTTTTCCGCGCTGTAAGGGCGGAACTACGCCGCCTGGGCTACCCGCTCGCCGCCGCTGAGCGCCGCCTTCAGCGCCTGACGCAGGCTGCCGAGCTGTCCGTCAGGTGACATTACCGGCTCGAGCCCGAACTTGGAGGCCTCCGCGAGGCGCCTGTCCGCATGTGCGACATAGCGGAGCTCACCCGTGAGGCCGACCTCCCCGAACGCCGCGAGCGGCTTCTCCTCGGTGCCGAGAGGGATGCCGCGGGCCGCGGACGCGAGCGCGAGCGCCACCGCCAGATCCGCGCCCGGCTCGTCGACCCGCACGCCGCCGGCGACGGAGACGAAGATGTCGCTCGATCCGAGTCCCAGCCCGGCGTGGCGCGCCAGCACCGCGAGCACGAGAGCGAGGCGGTTTCTGTCCACGCCGTTCGCCACGCGCCGCGGCGGCACGAGCTCGGTGGGCGCCACGAGCGCCTGCAGCTCGACGAGCAGCGGCCGCGAGCCCTCCATCGCGCACAGCACCACGGACCCGGGCGCGCGGGTGGCCTCGGCGACGAAGCGTGAGGACGCGTCCGCGACCTCCACGAGCCCGTTTTCCCGCATCTCGAACACTCCGACCTCGTTGGTGGAGCCGAAACGGTTCTTCAGAGCCCGCAGCGTCCTGTAGGTGCGCTCGCGCTCGCCCTCGAACTGGAGCACGCAGTCCACGAGGTGCTCGAGCACGCGCGGCCCCGCCAGGGCGCCCTCCTTGGTCACGTGGCCCACGAGGATCACCGCAATGCCTCGTTCCTTCGCCACGCGCATGAGCGTGCCCGCAACCTCGCGCACCTGCCCGACCGATCCGGGCGCACCGGTCATCCCGCCCGCGTACAGCGTCTGCACCGAGTCCACCACGCACACGTCCGGCCGCTCGGCCTCGAGCGTGGCCACGACCGTCTCGAGGTCTGTCTCGGCCACGATGGGCACGTTCAGCGCGTGCTCGCCGATCCGCTCGGCCCGAAGCTTCACCTGAGCGGCCGACTCCTCGCCGGACACGTAGAGCACCCGCCGCCCGGCGGCGGCGAGGTTGCCGAGCGCACCTCCGGTGATCGTGGACTTGCCGATGCCCGGCGCTCCGCCGATCAGGACGAGCGAGCCCGGCACGATCCCGCCGCCGAGCACGCGGTCGAGCTCACCGATGCCGGTGGTGTAGCGCGCGAGCGCCGGGGCCTCCACGTCCGCGAGGGCGATGGGCCGCGCCGGTTTGGCGGACTTCCGGGCAAGCGACGATCCGCCGCTCCGCGCCGCCTCCACGGCGCGCTCCTCGACCATGGTGTTCCACTCGCCGCAGCCCGGGCAGCGCCCGTGCCACTTGGGGCTCTCGTTCCCGCATTGGGAGCAGACGAAGAGGGTCCTTGCCATCGCACCCAAGGTAAGGCGCGAGGCGGACGTCTTTCGCCCCCCTCAGCGGTGGCCGGTCAGCTCGTCGATCTGGTGGTAGGTGCCGCGGTCCTGCCAGGGGAAGGGCGGCGTGTCCACCGCGCCGGCGGTGTTCGGCACCTCCTGGTCGCACGACGGCGGGCTGGTGATCTTGCAGGTGGCGTCCACCTGCCAGTTGGAAGGATCGGGGCCGAGCGCGGCCTTCGTCTGCGCGATCGCCTGGTCCAGCGATGCGAGCAGGACGCCGCGACAGCTCGCCACCGTGCCATCGCCGCAGTAGATGCGACTGAAGGCTCCGGGACGGCTCGAGCCGTCGAGGAGGTCGCGCATGTCCTTCCAGACGTGGCTCGTCCAGTCATAGCCGCCGAACCGCCCTGGCGCGGGCAGCCCCAGCACATCGCTTTGCACCTGGCCGAACAGCTCACTGCCGAGGGGCGGCTCGAAGATCGCCTTCACGGCGTCCGGCCACCAGCGGTCGAACAGCGCGATCGCCGGGCTGTCCCCGTAGACGTTGCCGCCGGCGGGTGCGAGGCGCTGTGACCCGTCGCGGTGCCAGCGGTCGAGCAGCGCCAGCATCTGGCCTTCCTCGCCCCCGGCGTGCCCGATCACCCTGCGCAGCAGCGGATACACGTCCCACTCCCGCAGGTCGGTGGTGGCCGTCATGTTCACTGCGCGAGCGAGGCCGGTCAGGTCCGTCGTGCCGCCGCCGCGCTGCACCTCGTTGAGAAGGCGCTCCTGGAGGATCCGCGCGTGCTGGATCGGCCCGCCGTCCCACTCGGCCGGCCCCTTCCGCCAGCCCGGCGCCTCCTTGTTGTTCCACGAGATGATGAAGCCGTCGGTGGGATCGAGCGCGTTCGGTCGCGCGCTCGGCGGGAGATAGCTGGCGGTGTAGGCCGACGGATCGAAGCCGATCCAGTCCGCCCGGCCGTCGCCCCAGAACGGAAGATCCACGTCGCTGCCCGTCGCGTGCCGCGGGTACACGCCGGACTGCTGCCACGCCACGTCGCGGTTGTCGACGTAGAACCAGTTCTCGGTGCCGGGGAACGTGCCGAAGTCCGACATGAACTCGGCCGCGTTCCGCGGGTGATTCTCGGCCATGCGCATGAACGAGATCACCGCGTCGAGCTCGTGGAAGTCCACCGCCTTCGCCTTGGTGAGCGCGACGGGCTGGCCGTCGACGGTGCCGAACTCGAACACGGGCCCATGCACCGAGCGCATCGTCCGATAGGTGATCGTCTGTGGTGGCGCGGGCGACGTGGGAGCCACGGGGGTGGTCACGCTCTGATCGCGCATCGTGAACGGCACGCATTGCCCCTTGTACAGGTAGTGCGTGCTCGCGTCCGACGGCGCCGACCCGTCCGGGTTGCAGAGCTTCTCCACGAACGTGTCCTCGTTGTCCCCGTTCGCCGAGGTGCCGCTCCAGGCGAAGTCGATCCCGTGCCCGATCAGCACATAGGGGCTCGCGCCCGGGAAGGTCACGCCCTCCTCGTCGATGCCGCCGCCATGAAGCTCGTACTCGCTGAAGATCTGGGGCGAGTAGTAGCCCACCTGCGGACCCATCGCGGCCAGCGGACGACCATCCCTCGAGAGCTTGCCCGCCACCATCACCGCGTTGGACTCCACCGGCGGCAGATCTCCCCGCAACCCCTCGACCGAACGCGCCCACGCCGGCAGCGCCGCCTTCGCCTGCGACGCCTGCGCGGCGTCCGGTCCCGACACCTCGGCGTTGCGCGGCTTGAGCGAGCCGGGATCCGGAAGCGCGTTCAGCCCTGCCTGCACCGGCCCGGGATCGTCCGAGGGGAACGGCGTCTTCGCCACCGTCAGCGCCTCTGGGTCGTTCGCCTCGCGCAGGTCGTGATACGGCGACTGCCAGGCGCTGCCGAAGCGCTTCTGGAAGGCCTGCTGGAGCATGGCGTTCACCTGCTCGTTGCCGTTCGACACGGTGAACTGCGTGACGAGGAGCACGGCCTCCGCCGCCGAGTCCGCGACCGTCCACTGAGCCGGTGTGGTGCCGAGCGCCACGTACTCGGCGGGCATCTCCGTGGGATTGAGCTTGTCCTCGGTGATGCGAGCGTTGATCCCGTCCACGAAGTCGAGCAGGTCCTGATGCGCGCGCTCGCCCTCCGCGCCGAACTTCTGCGGCAGCGCATTGAACTGGTCGGTGAGCTCCTTGGGCGAGAAGTCCTGGTCCGTGAGCTGCTGCGCGTCGCCGGGCGCGGCGCTCGCGCCTAGAAGTCCGGCGAGGTTGCCCTCCGCGGTGCGCCGCAGGGCATCCATGAGGAAGAGCCGCTCCTCGGCCTGCGCGTATCCCGCCGCCCACATCACGTCGCTGCGGGTGGCGCCCCAGATGTGCGCCATGCCGTACTTCTTGTCGCGGAAGATCTCCACGCCGGCTCGCGGCTGCTCCACCGAGCCCACCCCGCCGGGCATGCTGCCGAAGTCAGTGTCCTTGTAGAAGGCGTCCAGATCGCTCGGCTTGAGCGTCGCGGCGTGCGGCATGATCCCGGCATACAGCGGCGTCTGGCTCGTGAACGTGTCCGGCGGGGTGCCCGTGGCCTCGTAGGCCGCGAGGTCCACCGCGTTCACCGTCTGGCCCTCGCCCTGCGCGAGCACCGCCCGGAAGTGGCCGAACTTCGGCACCGTTATCGGCGGCGGCGTGCCGCCCACCGGCAGGGGCGCAGCGGCGGCGGGCGCCGCGGCCAGCGCGCACGCGGCAGCCGACAGTATGGCTGCGACAACCCCTCGAGAGACCCCCTGCCTCCCCATCTGCGCGGCATATTACGGTCACGGCGCGGGGTCCGCGCCGGTTCGACTAGGAGTCCGAGAGCTGCCAGGCCTCGTCGCGAAGGATCGGTACCGCTTCGCCGTCCGCGGCGATGCCGTCCACCTCAACATCCGGCCCGCCGATCATCAGGTCGGTGTGTACCGCCGACTGGTTGAGACCGGCCTCGATGCGCTCCTCGCGGGTCATCGCGGCGCCTCCCTCGAGCACGAAGGCGAACGCCGTCCCGTACGCGATGTGACAGGTGGCGTTCTCATCGAACAGCGTGTTGAAGAACGTGACCCCGCTGCGGCCAACGCGCGACTCCCGGTCCACCAGAGCCACCTCACCCAGGAAGCACGCCTGGTCGTCCGAGTCGATCTGGGAACGCACCACGTCGGCGCCCTCGGACGCGTTCACCTCCACGATCCTGCCGCCTTCGAAGCGCAGCTCGAGGTCGCGGACCATCGCGCCGAGAAGCTCCAGCGGCCGGGTGGAACGCACCGTGCCCTCGGTGCGCCGCCAGTCGGGGCTCGTGAACACCTCCTCAGTCGGAAGGTTCGGCACGTGCTCCTGGCCCCACTCGGTCTCGAGCGTGCCGCCGATCCAGCGCATCCCCGAGTTCAGCCCGATCGTGAGATCCGTGCCCGGGCCGCGGAAGCGAACGGCGTCGAAATCGTGCGCGGCAAGAGCGGCACAGCGGCCCTTGAGCTTGTTCACGTGGTCGCGCCAGGCCGCCACCGGGTCCGGCTCGTCGAGCCGCACGGCGTCGCCGATCGCCTGCCACAGCCGCTCCACGTCCGGCTCGCCGAACACCTGCTCGGCCCAGCCCGGCGTGGGACACGCGCCGATTGCCCATGCCACCCGCCCTGCCGTGGTCTGGTCGCGCCGCGCCTTGGCGAGGTCGAGCATCTGCGAGGCGGCCACGCGCGAGCCGTCCACCCCGTCGAAGAGATGGGGGTCGGGCTGGCCGATGATCGCGATCTCCGCACCTCCGGAATCGCCGAGGTCCGTGATGCGCTTGACGAGCCACGGCGGGGTGTGCCCGATCCGCTCGTTGGGCAGCCCGGAGTCGAGCAGCGCCCGCCGCACCACCTGGTCGCCGTAGCGCACGTCGACCCACGAAGCGCCGGCCTCGTACGCCGCCCGCGCGACGGCCCGCACGAGCTCCGCATGTTCCACCTGCGCCTCGATCGAGAGCTGCTGCCCCTCGCGAAGGTTCGCCCCAACCTCGACGAGGAGGCGCGCGTAGCGGTCGATCAGGGCGTCGCTCACGAGCGCTCGGACTCGGTCACGGCGCTCACGAGCGCTCGGACTCGGTCACGGCGCGCTCGGCGGCCGCGAATCCGATTCGCGAGTGGCTCTTGTCGCAGAACGGCTTGGTCTTCGACGCCCCGCAGCGGCACAGCGCCACCGGCCGGCCGTCGTCAGGAAGGTCGAAGACGTTGCCGTCCGCGTCGATCAGCCTGATCGGCCCGGTGACCTTGTAGGGCCCGTTCTCCCGGACCTTGATTTCGACTGTGTCCGTGGCTCTAGGACTGGTCCGAGGACGATTCGTCAGCCGGAGGTGCGTCCGGCACCTCGGGCAGGACCTCGGGATCCTCGGGGAGATCGGACGGCGCGCTCCCGGACGGCTCGCCGCCGCCCTCGCCCTCGCCGCCCTTGGCGCCGACGCCGACCGTCTGGCGCTTGCGCGGCTTCGGACCGACTATCTCGATCTTCACCTCGGGCTCCTCGCCATCGGCCGCCTTGCCGACCTCCACCGTCGAGCCGGGCTCCATCGAGGACGACAGCACCTTGTCGGCGAGCGGATCCTCAATGTAGCGCTGAATCGCACGGCGGAGCGGACGGGCGCCCATGGCGGGATCCCAGCCCTTCTCGACCAGCAGGTTCTTGGCGTCGTCGGACAGGTTGAGCGACAGCTCGCGCTCGGCCATGGACTCGCGGATGTGCCGCAGGAGCAGCTCCACGATCTCCTTGACCTCGTCCTTGGTGAGCTTGTGGAAGACGATGACCTCGTCGATTCGGTTGAGGAACTCGGGCCGGAAGACCTTCTTGAGCTCGCCCATGATCCGCGTCTTCATGTCGTCGTACGTGATGCCCGTCTCGTCGTCGGACACCGCGAAGCCGAGCGGCGTGTTGCGCGCGATCTCGGAGGCGCCGATGTTCGAGGTCATGATCACGATGGCGTGACGGAAGTCGACCGTGCGCCCCTGGGCATCGGTCAGACGGCCGTCCTCCAGGATCTGGAGCAGGATGTTGAAGACGTCCGGGTGGGCCTTCTCGATCTCGTCGAGCAGCAGCACCGAGTACGGCTTGCGGCGCACGGCCTCGGTTAGCTGGCCGCCCTCGTCGTAGCCGATGTAGCCGGGAGGCGAGCCGACGAGCCGCGACACGGAGTGCTTCTCCATGTACTCGGACATGTCGATCCGCACCATCGCGTCCTCGTCGCCGAACAGGAACTCGGCGAGTGTGCGGGCCAGCTCGGTCTTACCAACGCCCGAGGGGCCGAGGAAGATGAACGAGCCGGTGGGCCGCTTGGGGTCCTTGATGCCCGCGCGCGAGCGGCGGATGGCCTTGGACACGGCCTCGATCGCCATGTGCTGGCCGATGACGCGCTTGTGCAGCTCGTCCTCCATGCGCAGCAGCTTCTGGGTCTCGGCCTCGGTGAGCTTGAAGACGGGGATGCCGGTCCACATCGAGACGATGTCGGCGATCTCC